>JAITNK010000118.1 GCA_031290515.1 Oscillospiraceae bacterium | reverse complement strand
CCCGCGCTCCAGAAGCGACTCCGACAGCAGTTTCGTTTTACTGAAACCGCCGATTATTACGATTTTCTGTTGCTTTGCCGCCACTTATAAATCTCCTGTCTGCCGCCTGTTTATCGCCTTTTTACCGCTCGGTCGGGCTAAGCCCTCCCGCCGCCTTTTTACCGCTCGGTCGGGCTAAGCCCTCCCGCGCTCCGTGCTTCGCACGGGGAACGCGTCTGCGGACGCGGCTTGCGCTGACCGCGCTTCGCTTACCCGCCGGAGTTTCGCGCCGCGGCGGCACACGCTACCGTCCGGTCGTTGTCAGTTGTCGGCGAGCAGCGCTTCTCCGTCCACCTCGCGCACGCGGAGCAGCATTTTAATCTCCCGCGTCGAGAGTACCACCGGCGAAATCGTCTCGATTCCGAACTCCTGATAGACGCACTCGCGCTCCGGGTCGAAAAGCCGCGCGATGACGTGCGGCACACGGTACAGTTCTTTTGCCATCTGCGCGACCATAATATTCGTGTTGTCGTTTCCGGTTACGGCGATGAGCGCGCCGGCGCCGCCTAAATTCGCCTCGTCGAGAATCATAATGTCCGTCGCGTCGCCGACAAGCGTCATTCCGCCGTAGGCAGCCGACAGCTTGCGGAACGCGTCGCGCTCGCGGTCGATGACTACGATTCCGCCGCCCGCGTCGGACATCATATCGGCAATCGACGTGCCGAGACTTCCGCAGCCGACTACCACGGTAAACTGTGAACGCTTGAACAGCGGCGAAAATTTGTTTGCCATAGTCGCTTCGCTCCTTTTATCACTTGGTCGGGCTAAGCCCTCCCGCGCCTATCTGCCGCCCTGTCGGCAAAGCCTCCCGCGCCTATCTGCCGCTTGGTCGGCAAAGCCTCCCGCGCCTATCTGCCGCTCGGTCGGGCTAAGCCCTCCCGCGCTCCGTGCTTCGCACGGGGAACGCCGCTGCGGCGGCGGCTTGTTAATAATCTGCCGCCCGGTCGGCAAAGCCTCCCGCGCCTATCTTCCGCTTGGTCGGCAAAGCCTCCCGCGCTCCGTGCTGCGCACGGGGGAACGCCGCCGCGGCGGCGGCTGCCCGGGATTCGCTTACGTTACCCCTGCAAAATATTTGCGCACCGACTCAATATCGCGCTGAATCTGCGCTTTAAGTTCGTCCGTACCCGAAAATCTCATCTCCGGACGCAGCCGCTCAAAGAACTCAATTCGCACATTGTGCCCGTAAAGATTCGCTCTGTAGTCGATTATGTGCGTCTCCGCCGTGACCGTCTCGTCCCCGCCGGAGACTGTCGGTCGCGTACCGATATTCGTAACGCCGCACCTGACCTCGCCGCCGTCGAGATACACGCGCGTGGCGTACACCCCGCGCGCGGGAATCAGAACGCCGTCGCCGAATCGCATATTTATCGTCGGCGTACCGAGCGTCCTGCCGAGCCTGTAGCCGTACCGCACAACGTCCGTCAGAACGTGCGGATGTCCGAGATACCCGTTCGCGGCGGAGATGCCGCCGTCTTTCAGCAGACCCCGGATAAGAGTAGACGAACACGCCGCGCCTTTGTATATGACCTCGGGTATAATACCGCAGCCGATTCCGCGCTCCTCGCAGTACGCTTTGAGCTTATCCGCGTCGCCCTCTCCGCGGTGTCCGAAGCGGTGGTCGCGTCCGGCTATCAGGTACGACGCGCCGAAGTCCGCGTGAAGCATTTCTATAAACTCATTCCACTTGATTTCGGCGGTCGTGCGGTCGAAGTGGAGGAAAATCACGTCCTCGATGCCGAAAATCCTGTGGATAAGCCCGGCGCGGTCTTCCGGCGAGTTTATAAGCTCAACCGGGTTCCCGGTCACAAAACTTTTCGGACTCGTGTCGAACGTGATAACGGACGGGATTCTGTCCGTCTCCCGTGCGACCGCGAGTGCGCGCTCGAGAAGCGCGGAGTGTCCTATATGAATACCGTCGAAAAAGCCGAGCGCGATAACGCGGTTTTTATCTGTCATCGTGGAATGTCCTTTAGCAGCAAAGTTTCGAGGGTATTGTCCGCGGCGCGCCGCTGAAACTCTTCGGGCGTAACCGCGTCCTCTATGCGGAACGCGCCGGCGCGCGTACGGCGGAGCGCGGTCAGCGCGGCTCCGCAGCCGAGCGACTGCCCGAGGTCGTGGCACAGCGTTCGTATGTAAGTGCCCTTGGACACGGTGAAGCGCAGAACGCATCCGGCTCCGTCCGCCGACACGATTTCCGCGCCGTATACCGTAATTCGCCGCGGCTCGCGCGGGACTTCGATTCCGCGGCGCGCGGCGGCGTAGAGCCGCTGACCGTTAACCTTGACCGCGGAGTACATCGGCGGCGTTTGGAGCAGCTCGCCGCGGAACGCCGCGAGCGCGGCTTCGAGCGCGTCCCGCGTTACCGACGCTTCGGTCCGCGACAGTACGGTTCCGTCAATATCCTGCGTGTCGGTGACTATTCCGAAGCGCACGCCCGCGGTATACTCCTTGTCCGCGGACTCGCAGGACGAGACGAGCTTTGTGTATTCGCGCCCGATGAAAACCGGCAGAACTCCGGTTGCGAGCGGGTCGAGCGTACCGCCGTGACCCACCTTGATTTTTTTCTCTCCCGTGACCGCCCGCATTACGCCGCGGATTTTCGCGCAAACGTCGAACGACGTCCAGCCGGAGGGCTTGTCGATTACCGCGATTCCGCTCACTTGCCGAAAAGTCCGTCCACCGCTTCCGCGATGCGGCTCTGCGCGTCCGCGAGCGGCTGTTTTATCGAAAATCCCGCCGCCTGCGCGTGTCCTCCCCCGCCGAACCGTCCGGAAAACACGTTCGCGTCGCAGCCCGGCGCGGTTCTCACGGAAACCCGTATCTCGTCCGCAAGCTCGCGGAGAGTGATTCCGATTATGACGCCCTCGGCGGAGGCGGGAATCGCCGCGATGTTCTCCAGATCGTCCTCTGCGGTACGCGCCAGAATCTCTGCCGGAATCGTCAGTACGGCGGCTCTTCCGCCGTGGGAATACACGATATTCGAGTATATGTAGCCCTCGAGCGCGATTTTGCTCTTCGACTTCGCGCGGAACAGCACACGGTTAAGCTCCGCGACGTCCGCGCCGAGCCGAGCCGTCTCCGACGCGATGCGGAACGAGTCCGCCGTCGTGTTTCCGTATGAAAAACAGCCCGTATCCGTCGCAACCGCGATATAGATCGCGGTCGCAGTTTCCGCGCCGACGTCCGCACCGAGTTCGTTCAGAACCGCGAACACAAGCTCCCCGCAGGCTGCGGCGTTGCTGTCAAGGCACAGGTTTTCGGCGTACCGCGTGTTCGACGGGTGGTGGTCTATCGCGAGAGCGGCAATTGCGCCGAGTTTTTTTGCGTTGTCCGGGAACAGCTTCGGCGATGCGGTGTCTACCGCGACAATCGTTTTGCCGCCGCCGTCCGACGCGCCGAAAATTCCGAGTCCTCCGAAAAGCGCGGCGTACCGCGGCGTAATCTCAGGGTTTTCAAGTATAACCGCGCGCTTGCCGACGCTGCGAAGTCCGAGCGCGAGCGCGGCGGCGGAACCGAGCGTATCGCCGTCCGGCTTTCTGTGCGTCAGAATCAGGTAGTCGTCGCGCAAGCGCAGGAACTCCGCGCACTCCTTAATCGTCACCCTCCGCCTCCGTGCTTCCGGGACTTTCCGGCTCCTCCGGCTTTATGTCGAGTCCCGCAATTATCGAGTTGATGTGCGCACCGTGTTCAATCGAGCGGTCAAGCTCAAAAACAAGCTCCGGCGTCTGGCGGAGCTTAACGCGCGAAGCAAGTTCGCGGCGGATAAACCCCGACGCGGACTTCAGCCCTTTCATAAGCTCTTTCTCGCTCGTGAGTCCGAGCACGGAAATCCGCACCCTGCAGTATTTAAGGTCTCCCGTGACCTCCGCGCCGGTGACGGAGAGCATACCCTGATTGATGCGCGGGTCTTTGATTTCGCGCAGAAGCGACGACAGCGCGCGCTGTACGTCCTCGTTTACGCGTTCGATTCTCGCCATATCGGCACCACCAATTAACCGCTTGGTCGGGCAAAAGCCCTCCCTCGCTCAAAGTTTCGGCAAAACGGCGGGCGTGACACGCCTTTGCCGAAATACCTTGCGCCTCCCGCAAACCCGCTCGACGGACGCGCGGACTTCGTCAACTATTTACTTAATTTCTTCGCTGCCGAACGCCTCGAGAATGTCGCCGACGCGCACGTCGTTGTACTTATCGACCTGCATACCGCACTCGTAGTTCGTGCCGACTTCCTTGACGTCGTCCTTGAAGCGGCGCAGACTCGCGAGCTGTCCGGTGTACACAACGATTCCGTCGCGCACGACGCGGACATTGCAGCCTCGGACGATTTTGCCGTCCTGAACGTAGCAGCCGCAAACAGTTCCGATTTTGGACACCTTGTAAATCAGGCGAACCTCGGCTTTGCCGAACTCCACGTCGTGGTACTTCGGGGTCTGCATTCCGCGTATCGCGTCCTCAATTTCCGCGATTGCGTCGTAAATAATGCTGTGCAGTCTGATGTCCACGCCGGAACGCGCCGCGGAGTCGCGCGCCGCGTTCTCCGGACGGACATTGAATCCGATGACGACCGCGCCGGATGTCTGCGCGAGCATAACGTCGCTCTCGCTTATCGTGCCGACGGCGGAGTGTATCACGCGGACGCGCACCTCTTCGCCGGACAGCTTTTCGAGCGCGGACTTTATCGCCTCCGCGCTGCCCTGAACGTCCGCCTTGACGATGACGTTGAGGTCCTTGACATCGCCCTGGTTGATTTTGTCGAACAGGTTGTCGAGCGAGACGCGCACGTCTGTCGTCGTCGCGTCCTTGCGCTCGTCGCGCCGCTGCTCCGCAAGCTCCCGGGCGAGACGCTCGTCGGACACGGCGTGGAACGGCTCTCCCGCGTCGGGAACCTCGCTCATACCGGTGATTTCGACCGGGATACTCGGCTCCGCCTCGGTAACGCGCTCTCCCCTGTCGTTCGTCATAACGCGGACGCGCCCGACCGCGGCTCCCGCGATGATAACGTCGCCCTGACGCAGAGTTCCGTTCTGCACGAGCGCGGTGACTACCGGACCGCGTCCCTTGTCGAGCCGCGCCTCGATAATCGTACCGCGCGCGCTGCGCTCCGGGTTGGCGCGAAGCTCCGCCATATCGGCGGTCAGCGCAATCATATCGAGCAGCGCGTCTATGCCCTCGCCGGTTTTCGCCGAGACGGGCATAATCGTCGTATCGCCGCCCCATTCGTCGGACACGAGTCCGTGCTCGGTGAGCTGCTGTCTGATTTTGTCGGGGTTCGCGCCCGGCAAATCCATTTTGTTGATTGCGACGATTATCGGAACTTCCGCCGCTTTCGCGTGGTTTATCGACTCGATTGTCTGCGGCATAATTCCGTCGTCCGCCGCGACGACGAGTATCGCGATGTCCGTGATTTTCGCGCCTCGGGCGCGCATAGCGGTGAACGCCTCGTGTCCCGGCGTGTCGAGAAACGTAATCGGACGGTCGCCCGCGAACACGCGGTACGCGCCGATATGCTGCGTAATTCCGCCGGCTTCGCCGGAAGCGACGTTCGCCGCCCGGATTTTATCGAGCAGGCTCGTCTTTCCGTGATCGACGTGACCCATAACGACGACGACCGGCGCGCGCGTGACGAGCTGCTCCTCCGCGTCCCGGGAATCGTCGATGAGCTTATCCTCGATTGTGACGAGCACCTCGTGTTCGACCTTGCACCCGAGTTCCTCGGCGATGAGCGCGGCGGTGTCGAAGTCTATAATTTCCGAAACGGACGCCATTACTCCGCTTCGCATAAGCGCGCGGACGACTTCCGCGCCGGTCTTTTTCATACGCAGCGCAAGGTCGCCTACGGAAATTTCGTCCGGAATCTGAACTTTAAGCTGCACTTTGTGCGAAATTTCGCGCTGGAGTCTCTGCATTCTGTCGCGTTCCTCCGTGCGCCGTTTCGCGCCCGAGCCGACGGTCGCCGCCCTCGGGCGGTCGTTGCGCTTCTGAAATTTTTCTTTGCCGCGCTTCAAATTCTCGGCGCGCTGAGGCACGAGGCTGTCAAGTCTCTCGTCGTACTTCGCGATATTGATCGTCGCGCCGGACGTATCGATGACGCGCTTTTCCGCGACCTGGCGCGGGACGAACGGCTTGTCGGGCTTCTCCTGCTTGGCGAGCCGCGGCTGATCGACTTTCGGAGCCGACGACTGCGCCGGAGTCTGCGGACGCGTCTGCGGCTTTTGCTGCTGCGCCGCCGGTCTCGCGGGGGCGGCGGCTCCGCCCTTTTGATTCTGCGGAGCTTTTTTCTGCGGAAGCCCGCCGGACTGCGCGGCGGGTTTGACTTCCGGCGCGGGTGCGGGCTTCGGCTTCCTCGGCGGAGCTTTTTTGACTTCTTCGGCGAATACTTCCTGCAAGCTCGCAAGACTTGCCGCCTGTCTCTCGAACGTCAGATGCGCGAAGATTATGTCAAGCTCGTCGGGCGACAGCGCGTGCTGGTGGTTCTTCGGCACGATTCCGTATTTTCCCAACAGCTCGATGACCACCTTGTTTTGCAGTCCGAGGTCTTTGGACAAATCATTGATTTTATATTTGAAAATTGTACTCATATAAGCTCTCCTTCATTACCGTCAGGTACGGTCCGCCCGTCCCGCGCTGCGGATTTGCGGATTCCGTCCGCCATTCCCGCGCCGCATACGGCGACCGTCGCCGTCTCTCCTCTGCCTATCGCCGCGCCAAGCTCGAATTTCGTACGCTCAAGCTCAATATATTCGGCTCCGCCTCCGGCGGCGCACCCTCGCGCGCGGCGTTTCGTCCCCTCCGACGCGTCCGACGCCGTCAGTACGAGCATCGCGCGCCCGTGTCTCACAGCCGCGTTTACCGCTTCGCCGCCGATTTCGAGACAGCCGGCGCGTCTCGCGAGACCGAGCAGCGACAGCGTCTTATCCCGGTTTTCACTCATCTCCGCCGTCACCCGCTTTCAAAACCTCGGCTTCGAGCCGCGCGGTAATCTCGTCGGGTACCGGAACCCCGAGCGCGCGGGACAACGCCCGCGACTTGACGGCGCGCTTCAGGCAAGCCGCCGAGCCGCCGCAGACGTACGCTCCGCGACCCGAGGCTTTCCCGCGCAGGTCTATCGAGACCGCGCCTTCCGGCGAGCGGACGACGCGGATAAGCTCCCGCTTCGGCTTCATCTCGCGGCAGCCGAGGCACTGGCGCATCGGGATTTTCTTTTGTGGTTTTACGGCAGATGTTTCGGACAAGAAGCAGCTCCTTAGAATAATGAATTACAACGGTTTCGCCGCGACCGCGGACGCGTTCCCCGTGCGAGCCTGCGAGCACGGAGCGTGGGGAGTCTTTGCCCGACCGGGCGGCAAACCGCGAGCGCGGTCAGCGCGAGCCGCGTCCGCGGACGCGTTCCCCGTGCGAGCCTGCGAGCACGGAGCGCAGGGAGTCTTTGCCCGGCGGGGCGGCTAAGTGCTAAACTGCGACAGCGGCTTTATGTCTATCTTGCAGCCGGTAAGGCGCGCGGCGAGACGGACGTTCTGTCCCTCCTTGCCGATTGCGAGCGAGAGCTGCGAATCCGGCACTATGACGCGGCACGACCTGCCGCCCGCGTCGAGCAGCTCGACTCCCGAAACGTCCGACGGGGCGAGTGCCGCGGAAACAAAGTCGCGCGGGTCTTCGGAGAAGTTCACGACGTCGATTTTCTCGCCGCCCAGCTCGTCTACTATCGCGGCGACGCGCTGTCCCCGCGGTCCGACGCAGGCTCCAATCGGCTCGACCGCCGGGTTGTTCGACCAGACGGCGATTTTCGAGCGCGAACCGGCTTCCCTCGCGACGGCGCGGATTTCGACCGTGCCGTCCGCAATTTCGGGTACCTCGATTTCAAACAGACGCTTCACAAGCCCGGGGTGCGTGCGCGAAATCATAACCTGCGGACCCCGCGCCGCTTTCTTGACCTCGACGACGTATACCTTAATGTACCCGCCCTCTCGCAGCTTTTCGCCGGGGATACACTCGGACGCGGGCAGAACCGCCTCGGTGTACTCCGAGTTTGAGCTGACGTTTATAGACACGGCTCCGGTGCGCTCGTCTATGTGCGCGATAACTCCGGTCAGCACCTCGTGTTCCTTCGACGTGAACTCCTCGTAAATCATACTGCGCTCCGCCTCGCGTATGCCCTGTATGATAACCTGCTTCGCCGCCTGCGCCGCGATTCGTCCGAATTTCTTTGCGTCCACCGGCGTTCTTACGACGTCGCCCGCTTTGTATTTCGGCGAGACGAGCTTAGCTTCCTCGGTTGAAATCTCGAGCGTCGGGTCTTCGACCTCGTCCGCAACCGTCTTTTCGATGTACATTTCTATCGTCCGCTTCTTCGGGTCAACGACGACGCGCGCCGCCTCCGCCGAGTCCGGCACGTCCTTGCGCAGCGCGGTGAGCAGAGCCTGCTCGATTTTCTCGAACATATAGTTCTGCGGAATACCCTTTTCGCGCTCTATGTCCGCTATCGCCTCGAAGAATTCCGCGTTCAGCACGTCTTCGTTCGTAACTCCCGCCTTTTTCATAACTACCACCTTAATATCATTACTTTATACGACGACTCTCAGCTTGACCGAAGCTATTTCGTTTTTTGTAAACTCAAGCGCAGTTCCGGTATTCTGCGCCTCAATCGTCAGCGTTTCATTTTCGTAGCCGGCGAGCTTGCCGATATGCTTCGACGCGCCGTACTTCGCCTTGTACAGACTGACCTCTACCGTTTTGCCGTTAAACCGCGGATAGTCGGCTTCGCTTCTCAGTTTTCGCTCGGCTCCGGCGGAGCTAACCTCGAACGTGTATCCCTCTTCGGGGAACAGCGGCTCGTGTTCGTCGAGCGGCGCGTCAAGCAGCTTCGATACCGCCTCGCAGTCGTCGATTGCAATGCCTCCCTCGCGGTCGATGAACACGCGGAGGAAAAAAGTTCCCGCTTCCTTAACGAACTCGACGTTCCAGAGTTCGAGACCGAGCGACGCGACCTCCGGCTCTATAAACTTACGCGCCTCATCGGCGATTCTGCTCAAATCCGAATCCTCCGGTAATTTTTTGCTGCAAAGTCCGCAAAACTGCCTGAAAAATAAGCCCGTAATAAAGGAGTGGGAACTCCCACTCCGCAACCCGCACCTCACAACGGCACCATTATAACACGCGCCGGAGCTAAATGCAACACCTATTTTGAACGATTTTTCAATTGCCCGAAAGTAAACGCCCCGCGGCGCGCGTCTTCGACGCGGTTCGACTTGACAAACGTTCCGGGATAGGTTATAATCGTGTAAATCAGTGTGTTCAGCTCAGCGCGTCCGCCGGAATCGGCGCACTCCGCCGGAGCCGGGTACGCGTACCGCATCGGCGGCAAAGATAAATCCTTCCGGCAAGCGTGTCGCGGCAGTCAATGCCGTGCGGGCTTGCGGGCGCGGAGCGCGGGGAGGCTTTGCCGGACGGGCGGCTAAACAGGCATTATGTACGGTTGTACTATATATATCCCTCGGCACAATCCGGTTGCGGAAACCGAACGCCGCGGACCATTCAGGGTCTCGACCGTGTTCGCACTGCCCCGCGTCGTTCCCGACGCGGCTTTTCCGCGCGTAACTGCAATTTTTATTATAAGGAGCATCATTCTATCAAATGGCGGAAAAACTGAAAATTATCTCCCTCGGCGGACTCGGCGAGGTCGGCAAAAACCTCACCGTCTATGAGTTCGGCGAAGACATTATCGTCGTCGATACGGGACTCGGCTTCCCGGACGATGAAATGTACGGCGTGGACATCGTAATCCCGGACATCACCTATCTCATCAAGAACAAGCACAAGGTGCGCGGAATCGTTCTGACGCACGGTCACGAGGACCACATCGGCGCGCTGCCCTACGTTCTGCGCGAAATCAAGGCTCCGGTATACGCGACGCCGCTGACCGCCGGGCTGTGCCTGATCAAGCTCGCGGAACACGGACTCGACAAAACCGCCGAAATAATCCCGATGAACGCGGGCGAAGCGGTCAAGCTCGGGCAGTTCAAGGTCGAAATGATTCGCGTCAACCACTCGATTCCGGACGCGGTCTCCCTCGCGATACGCACGCCGCTCGGCGTGATTGTCCACACCGGCGACTTCAAGGTCGATACGACTCCGGTCTCCGGCGAAATGATTGACCTCGCACGGTTCGGCGACCTCGGGAACCGCGGTGTTCTCGCGCTGCTGTCCGACTCGACGAACGTCGAGCGCACCGGCTTCTCGTCGTCCGAAAAGGCTGTGGGACAGCGGTTCGACGAGCTGTTCAAGGGCTGTACGCAGCGCATACTCGTTACGACGTTCGCGTCGAACGTCCACCGCATACAGCAGGTCATCGACTGCGCCGCGAAGCACGGCAGACAGGTCGCCGTCACCGGGCGCAGTATGGAAAACATAATGAAAGTCGCGACCGAGCTGGGGTATATTAACGTACCCAAAGGCGTTATGGTCGAGCTGAACCACATCAAAAACCTGCCGCCGGAGAAGACCGTTATCGTAACTACGGGCAGTCAGGGCGAACCGATGAGCGCGCTGCACCGTATGGCGTTCTCCACGCACCGTCAGGTTGACATAAAGCCCGGCGACCGCGTGATTATCTCGGCTTCCGCCGTTCCCGGCAACGAGCTTACCGTGTCCAAGGTCATCGACGAGCTTTTCCGCCGCGGCGCGGACGTTATCTACGACAAGGCTACCGGACTTCACGTCTCGGGACACGCATATCAGGAAGAGCTTAAAATGATGATAGCTCTCATCAAGCCGAAGTTCTTCATTCCGGTGCACGGCGAGCCGCGCCACCTCGTGAAACACGCGCGAATCGCGCAGGATATGGGCATCGAGGCGAAGAGAATCGTCGTCGCCGACATCGGGCAGGTTATCGAGCTGACCTCTCGCGGGATAACAAAAGCGGGCATCGTTCCGTCCGGCAAGATTTTCGTTGACGGCACCGGGGTCGGCGACGTCGGCGCGGTCGTGCTGCGCGACCGTCAGCATCTCGCGCAGGACGGTATGCTCGTCGTAATAGTCAACATCTCGAGCGGGGACGGCTCGCTGCTGTCCGAGCCGGAGATAATAACGCGCGGCTTCGTCTATGTCAAGGAGTCCGAGGAGCTGCTGCGCGAGCTGCAAACCGTCGTCACCTCGATTGTCAACGACTCGCACCGGCTGCGCAACGACTTAAACTCGCTGAAGTCCGCGATAAAAAACGACCTTTCGCAGTATCTGTACAAAAAGGCGAAGCGCAACCCGATGATTCTCCCGGTCGTCTCCGAGATTTAGCCGTCTTTTGCGATGAACATTCAGATTTTCGGAAAGAGCAAGTGCTTCGACACGAAAAAGGCGGAGCGGTGGTTCAAGGAGCGCGGAATCCGCTTTCAGAGTATCGACCTCGTCGCTAAGGGTATGTCGCGCGGCGAGTTCGCGTCGGTGAAACAGTCCGTCGGACTCGCCGCGATGACCGACGAATCCGCCTCCGGCGCGGAGATTCTGCGCTACCTTGCGTACGACTCGGACCGTGAGGAAAAGCTGCTCGAAAACCCGAAGCTCATCAAAACCCCGGTAGTCAGAAACGGCAGGCTCGCGACGGTCGGCTACGCGCCGGACGTGTGGAAGACCTGGGAATAGCGCGCGGCGAAGCGGCGCAAATCAAGGATTGTGAATTAAGAGTTAAGATTCGGGGGACGCGCTTGCTATTTACGGTTGCGCGTGATATACTATCCGCACAGCATACACAACTATACGGAGGACAGAAGATTGAAGAAACTCATCTCGCTTATACTCGCGGTCGTACTCGTGACCGCGCTCGCGTTCTCGATTACCGCTCCGGCATTCGCGGCGGGCGACTCCGTGCCGCAGGACGATTCCGCTACCGCGGTTACGGACGGCGCAGACGGAACCGCGACGAAGCCGAACTCGCTCACGAGCGCGCTGCCGACGATTCTGATGATTGTCGCGTTCGTAGCGGTTATGTACTTCGTGACGATTCGCCCGCAGCGCAAGGAAAAAAAGAAATTCGCCGATATGATGGACACGCTCTCCGTCGGCGACAGCGTTCAGACAATCGGCGGAATCGTCGGCAAGGTGGTTTCGATTACCGAAAACACGGTCACGTTTGAGACCGGCGAGGACCGCGTCCGTATGGAGGTCACAAAGCGCGCGATAGCGTCCTCCGGCAAGCCGACCTCAGCCGACGCGACAAAGTAAGCCGCAGCCGTCCGCCCTGCCGGGCAAAACCCGGCTGCCGCCGGAACCGCGCGTTCTCCCGCAATCCGCTTTCGTTCTTCCGGCTGTTAATTGTAATAAACAAGCCTCCGCGCGAATATGCTGTACAAGCATACGCACGGAGGTTTGTTTATGAAAAAAGTGTTCCCGTCGCCGCAAAGTATCCCGCTGTCGCTCGTCAAAGGCGCGCTCTCCGGCTTCATCGCGCTCGGCGTACTCTCCGCCGCCGCCGCAATGCTCGTTTCGCGCGGAACCGTCGCCGCCGGTTCGCTGAAACCCGCCGCACTCGTCTGCGTATTCTGCGCGTCTGTCGTCTCCGGCTTCGTCACGGCGAAGCTCGCCGGACGGCGCGTACTCCTGCTCGGCTGCGCCGCGGGAGGAATTCTGTTTTTCATATTCACGGCGGCGCAGATTATGTCCGACGCGTCGGCGTTCCCGGGTTCGAGGACGCTTGCGCAGCTGCTTGCGACGGTGCCGGGCGGCGCGGTCGGAAGTCTGTTCTCGCTCGCGCGGCTCCGCTCCCGGCGCGGCAGACGCTGATGCGGCAGACC
>JAITNK010000134.1 GCA_031290515.1 Oscillospiraceae bacterium | reverse complement strand
GCGCGTTTTGTGTATACTCTATCGGCGGCGCAAACGGCGCGGTACGGCGATATGCTCCTGTAGCTCACTCGGCAGAGCGCGTCCTTGGTAAGGACGAGGTAACCGGTTCGATTCCGGTCAGGAGCTCCACTGCTACGGTTTGTTTCCTTTATAGCCGCATATTCAGTCGTATATGCTGTTTCCTGAATTGTGCTTACGGTATTATTCAGAAGTTCGTCGTGCCGGCAATCCCGTTTATACGCCGTTATAGCGGAGAACGGGGAGAAGCGTTAGGGTATGGAACGTTTCCCGCACGTCCGGCTATACCGGGTCTTACCGAACGTCCTGTCTGACTGAACCGGGTTCCGCGCTTCGGAACCGACGCGTCCGGGTATTCTGAAAATGTTGAGATTACAGCGGTTTTGAAGAGACGCCGCGGCAATAACACTCGCCGGTGTGGCGGAACTGTCAGACGCCCGGGACTTAAAATCCCGTGGGGGCAACCCCGTACCGGTTCGATCCCGGTCACCGGCACCAAGATTATAACGGAAACTTACCGGAAGTTTGAAAGGAATGATTTTCTTATGGCGGATTTCAAGTCTATGTACTATCATTTGGCGGGGCGGACGGCGACTGCCATCGATGTGCTGGAAGCTACCACAAGTATAATGGAAGCTAACGCCAAATCAATGATGGCTTCCGTCGAATCGCTTGTTAACCTTAAGGAAAAACTCAAACTGGCGCAGCAAGAGACTGAAAATATGTTTATCAGCGGCGATGAAGACGACGCGGAAGACGACGCCGGAGGCAACACATAGTTTTGCGAAGCGCGTCTTTTCCGCCGGTCTAATCAAAGCAATCAAATCCGACCCGCGCCTAACGGATTCCGGTTCTCGCCCGCGGATTCAATGGAAATAGCCGCGTAGAACGCTGAACTGCGGACAATGCGCGCGGTACGCGGCGCGAAATTTTGTATTGACTTTGCGGAGAGTTGTGCTATAATAGCTGCGATAGCGGGATTGTGTAATGGTAGCACGACAGACTCTGACTCTGTTTGTGAGGGTTCAAATCCTTCTCCCGCTGCCACAGGGAATCCGTTGCGCCGCAACGGATTCTTTCCGCATTCAGACGACTGCGCGGAATAGCGCGAAGCCGCAATAAAACGCCCGACCCGCTGTTTCGCGGGTCGGGCGTGTCGTATTTGCGGGGAAGCGGCTTATATGTGGATCGCCGCCTGGAACGCACCGTTGACTGCGGCGGAGACGTTGCCGCCGATTTTCTTCGCGTCGCCGACGATGAATACCTCGGTCTCCGGCGCGGAGTGGCGCAGGCTGTCGGCGAGCTTCGAGCGCGGACGCAGTCCGATTGACAGCAGTATGTTGTCGAACTCGAACTCCTCTTCCTTGCCTTCCGGGCTTTTAATGATTGCGCCCTTGTCGGTGACTGCGACAAGCCCGGTGTTCCACTCGGCTTTGATGCCGCGCTCGGTGAGCAGCTGCGGAATACTAGAGAAGCTCATTCCGAACGGCGCGATGTCGATAACGCGCACGTCGTGTCCGCCGTCGGCGAAGTCGAGCGCGGCTTCCATTCCGACGTCGCCGGCTCCGACGACGAGGACTTTTTTGCCGATTTTGTCCTTGTACTTCGTTTCCGCGTCGGCAGCCCAGTAGACTTTCGGGCTGTCGATACCCGGAACGCGCGGGATAATCGGCTCTCCGCCGACGGCGATAATCAGCGCGTCATATCCCTGGACGGCGATGGAATCCGGCGTGGCTTCCGTGTTCAGCAGCAGCTTGATTTTGCCGGATTTGACGAGCTTTTCCGCGTCGTGCTGAAGCCATTTGAGGTACGCGCGCATATCCTCCTTGACCGGAGGAGCCGCCGCGGGGATAATCTGTCCGCCGACCGCGTCGGACTTTTCATAGACCGTAACGTCGTGTCCGCGCTCGACGAGAGCCGAGGCGGCTGTCAGACCGGCTACGCCCGCGCCGATAACGGCGACGCGCTTCTTCTCCTTCGCGGTCGGCACTTCGCCGTCGCGCAGGTAAGAGGTCAGCCCGGAGAGCGGGTTGATTGCGCAGTTGATGACCTTAGGTCCGCCGAGCCGCATAGCACAGGCGTTGCAGCGCAGGCACGGACGAATGTCCTCGCGGCGGTTCTGAGCCGCTTTTTTCGGCGCGTCCGGGTCCGCCATAAGCGGGCGGCACATAGCGACGAAATCGACCCAGCCCTTGCCGAGTATCTCTTCGCAGTAGTCGATGTCAACGAGCGAGCCGACTGCCGTGAGGCGAACGTCGCCCTGGAAATGTTCCTTGATTTGCTCCGTCCAGTGGACGTTGAAGCCGCGCTTCTGCGTGTACCCCTGAAGCCAGTAGCTCATATAAGCCATCATACCTTCGGAGTGCAGTCCGGCGGAGATGTTGAACATATCCACGCCGTGTTTGTTGAGGATTTCCATAAGTTTCAGCGTCTCGTCGAAGTGCATACCGTCCTCGATGACCTCGTCCGCGGAGATGCGGTAATCGATGACGAAGTTTTCGCCGCACAGCTCGCGCGTTTTCTCGACGACCTCGATCGCGAAGCGGGCGCGGTTCTCGACGCTGCCGCCGTATTTGTCGGTGCGCTTGTTATAGTGCGGGCTTGTGAACTGCGAGATGAGGTTGCCGTGTCCGCCGTGTAGCAGCGCGACGTCCATTCCCGCCTGCTGCATACGGCGGCAAGCCATAGCGTATTTCAGGACGGTTTCGTCGATTTTCGCCTGATCCATCTCGATCGGGATACGCGGCTCGCGGTTTTCGCGCATTGCGCGCATACGTTCGGAATCGCCGGGAATCGCGGACGAGGAGAACGGCAGATGACCGACCGCCTCAAAGGTAGTGTCCTTGCCGTTGTGGTTGACCTCGAGCGAGGCGTGACAGTCGAACTCCTGAGCCATCTCCGCGTACCAGGACATCGGCAGGACGCTTACGTCGCGGCTCAGGTCGAGCTGGCATTCCTCGTCCTTACACTCCGTAATGTCGATAGACGAGTTGCCGACGTAGAGAATCGACGCGCCTCCGCGCGCGAACATACGGAACCAGTCGACGAACTGGTGGGTGACGAGACCGTCGGGCGAAGCGAGGTTCGGCGACGGCGGAGCGAGGATTATACGGTTTTTGAAATCCACGCCCCTGATTTTGATCGGGGTAAACAGGTTCTTGTAATTTGACGCCATAGTTCAAACTCCTTCTTTGACGATTACCGCCGGCTTTTTGAGACTTGCGCGGCGGCGTTATGTAATTCTGAACAGATTGTACCACACTCCGCCGAAGATTTCAATAAGAAATTGACAAGAAATATTATTGCGCGCCGAAGGGCTTTGTCCGACGGCGCGCAATGATATTTCACCTGCAAAACTTTTCCAAAAAAATATTGAAAAAAACACTTGCAATTTCTATGAAACTGTGGCATACTAAGCAAGTAAAAGTGAATTTAAGTGATATTTAGTTGATTTACGCAACCGGGACACAACATTTAGGGGAAGGAGCTGATTTCGCTTGCTGACGCACGAATGGGAAAATGTAAAACTGTCCGCGAACGGTCAGTTCACCGTACCCGCGGACGCGCGGCGGAGTCTCGGCGACTCATTCTATATAACGCTGTCGCTGTCCGCCGACGAATGTCTCGTATGCCGCTCCGCCGAAGATTTGGAGCGAGACGTGCGCCGTCTCGAAAAGCGGAAGATAAATCCGCGCGTCCTGACGCGGAACGCGAAGCTCGTCTCCTGCGACCCGCAGGGACGCGTCACGATTCCGGCGGCGATGCGCGAGGCGAGACGCCTCGGCGCGGCGATAAGCATTGTCGGCACCGGTTCGAGCATCGAACTGTGGAATCCCGAAGCCCTCGCGCGGCACGACGGCGACGAAACGTCGTACGAAGCTCTCGCGAGGATTGGCGAGACGCTGCGCGACATCGCGCTCGGGGAGCTTGATTGACCGGCGGACACGTTCCGGTGCTGCTCCGCGAGTCGGTGGACGCGCTTAACGTCCGGACGGACGGCGTATACCTCGACTGTACAGCCGGGCTCGGTGGACACAGCGCGGAAATAGCGGCGAGGCTCTCGTCCGGCAGACTGATTGCCGTAGACCGCGACGCGAGCGCGATTGAAAGCTCGGCGGAACGGCTTGCGCCGTACTCGGGTAAGGTAACGCTCGTCCGCGCGAACTTCGGCGACGCGCGCGGCTTGCTTGCGCGGCTCGGGGTCGCGGCGGTTGACGGACTGCTCGCGGACTTCGGCGTTTCGTCGCCGCAGCTCGACGATCCGGAGCGCGGGTTTTCGTATATGCGCTCCGCTCCGCTCGATATGCGAATGGACGGGTCGTCAACGCTTACGGCTTACGAAATCGTCAACGGCTGGGACGAGCGCGAGCTGCGGCGTATTATATATGAGTACGGCGAGGAACGCTACGGCGCGAGAATCGCCGCGGCGATAGTCAGAGGACGGGCGCGCCGCGCGCTCGAAACGTCGGACGAGCTTGTAGCGGTAATCAAATCGGCTGTGCCGGGAGCCGCGCTCCGCGAAGCGCAGCACCCCGCGAAACGGACGTTTCAGGCACTGCGAATCGCGGTGAACGACGAGCTGGGCGAAATCGGGCGGCTTCTCGCGTCGCTTCCGGAACTCATATCGCCGGGAGGGCGCGCCGTGTTCATCACGTTTCACTCGCTTGAGGACAGGCTGGTCAAAAACGCGTTCCGCAGCTTTGAAAACGGCTGTACCTGCCCGAAAGAATTTCCGGTCTGCGTCTGCGGCTTTAAGCAAACGTTCAGAACGCTGACGAAAAAACCGGTTACGCCGCGGGACGCCGAAGTGGCGCAAAACCCGCGCGCCAGAAGCGCGAAGCTCCGCGCCGCGGAGCGGACGCCGGACAAATAGCGCGTCGCAGCCGGTGAAAACGCGTTTCGGAAAAGGCGCGTAACGACCGCAGTTTTGCCGGAGCCCGGGCGCGGGACGGCTCCGCCGACCGGGCGGTTAATAAGGAAGGACACAAAACACTATGGCGCAGACTGCCGCACGTTACGAAAATGAAGAATATACCTACGCGACCGGCACATACGGCGGCGCGGCGGCGGCGCCGGCGCGCGCTCCGCGGGAAACAGAGCGTCCGCGCGAAAGACCGCGCGAGCGGGAGCGCGTCCGCGAGGAACCGTCGTGGAAAGCGCGGATTTCGGTCGCAGCCGTGCTGTCGTTCTTTTTTGTCGCGGGGCTTATGGCGATGCTCATATAAACGAAAGCGCTGATTACGCTCGAACTTTCGGACATATACGCGGAGCCGAGCCGCGAGTTCGGC
>JAITNK010000074.1 GCA_031290515.1 Oscillospiraceae bacterium | reverse complement strand
ACCGGCTCGGTAGTCGGCTCGTACGCGGTGGTCGCAAAGAAGTATCCCAACAACTGCGCGATTGCGGGCAATCCGGCTCGGATTGTGCGCCGCGATATTGCGTGGCGCGGGGAACATTTCTGTAACGCGCCGCGGAATCTGGCTGACCTTGCGCCGGACGATATGCTCCCGGAGGAATATATGCGGCTTACCGGCGACGGGGAGTGAGGGACGCGGGACGCGCGCTTTCGCGAAACCCACAGGTGGGACAGCTGCAAAAAGGCAGGGTTTGTTGTCTATAATTCGCGGGAGTACAGCCGAGAAGTTTCGGTTGTACTCCCGCGACATATTAAGTTGTAACTATCGCTTTTTTGCAGCTTTTTTCCGGGAAAAAGCGCGCCGCGGCGTTACTAAGCGTCCTTATCCGCGCGGTTTTTGTCGATATCGCCGTGGAGGCAGCGCAGCGCGTCGGAGAGTCCGCCGACCTCGTCGATAAGCCCCGCTTCGACGGCTTCCGCGCCGTACAGCACGGTGCCGACGTCGGCGGCAAGCTCGCCGGTCTGCTGCATCATAGCGACGAAGCGTTCCCGCGTGATGTTTGACTGCCGTGTAACGAATTCGACGATGCGCTCCTGAATTTTCGCGAAGTAGTTGTACGTCTGCGACACGCCGATTACGACGCCGGTGAGCCGCACCGGGTGTATGGTCATCGCCGCGGTCGGCGCGATTATGGAGCGTTTCGCCGCCGCCGCGAGGGGTACGCCGATACTGTGTCCGCCGCCGAGTATGAGCGAGACGGTCGGCTTCGTCATACCCGCGATAAGTTCAGCAATCGCAAGCCCCGCCTCGATGTCGCCGCCGACGGTGTTCAGCAGAATGAGCAGACCCTCGATTTCGTCCGCCTCCTCAATCGCGGCGAGCTGCGGCATAACGTGTTCGTACTTCGTCGTTTTCGTTTCCGGCGACAGCACCTGATGCCCCTCTATCTGTCCGACGATTGTAATGCAGTGAATCGTACCCTTGCTCGTGGCGATTTCGGAGCTGCCCATATCGCGGATTTCGTCGTACTTCGTTACTTCCGGCTTAGCCGGATTTTCTTTTTCACTCATATGCACAGTTTTTCCGGCGCGCTCCCGATTATACGGTCTATTTCAACTCCCGCCGAATATATTGTTTGTACCACAACACGCACGGGACGCGGGGATGCGTAGGGATGCGCGCTTTTTCGCGAAAAAGCTGCAAAAAGGCAGAGCTTCAACTTATAACTTCGCGGGAGTACAGCCGCGGTTAATAAAACGCTCGCTTCTTTGCGGCTGTCCTACCGGTGGGTTTTCCGGAAAAAAGCGCGTCCCGAACCCTCGCGCGCGTCCAAGCGTACCTATATATTTTGCAGCAGGAGGCAAGCATATGGCTTACGATAAGGATTTCAGACTGCCCGAACCGGCGCACAATTTGACGATAGAGGGACGCCGCCGCGCCGCCGTGTCCGGCGTGACCGACGTTGAGAGCTTCGACGAGAACGAAATCGTGATGACGACGACAATGGGGACGCTTGTCCTGCGCGGCGAGGAGCTTCGCATCGGCAGACTGAGTCTCGACACGGGCGACGTGGTCGTCGAGGGTTCCGTCGGCAAGGTCGAGTACGAGGACAACGTCCGCCCGGAGGGAGGACTGTTTCGCCGGCTGTTCAAGTAATGGGCAGCACCGTCGGCGCGCAGTTCGCCGAGACGCTGTCCGCGTTTATGCTCGGAGCCGCGTCGGGGGCGTTGTACGACCTGTTCAGGGTTATCCGCGAGCGGATTCGCTTGCGCGCCGTCACCGCGGTCTGCGACCTGCTGTTTTGTATCGCGGCGGGACTGTCGCTCTTCGCGCTCGGAATGACAATCGGCGAGGGCAGGCACCGCGTCGCGCTCGGCGTTCTCGCGGCGACCGGCGCGGGTATGTACTTTCTCGCGCTGTCGCCGCCGGTGAGGTTCGTTTTCCGCAAGTGCGCGGACATAGCCGAGGCAATTCTGCGGATTTTGGCGGTTCCCGCGCTGTTTTTGTGCCGTCTGATAAAAAAATTTGCGTTTTTTTCAAAAAAACTATTCCATTATTCGCTGAAATGGTTTATATTTGGAGAGAGGTATTTTATGCGCCGCGAGTTGCGCGGCGAATTTGCGAAAACAAAGCGGAACGGGAGAGACGGCGGCAATGAAAAAAATGAGTATGCCTATGAAAATAGTAACCGCGCTGGTTATTACGGTTCTGCTCGCGATGATAATCGGCAAAACCGGAACGCTGCTTCAGGTGCGACGCGCGAAAGCGGAGCTGCTCGCGGAAAGAGCTTTACTCGAAGCCCACAACGCGGACAGGAACTTTATGCTCGAAAACGCGGACGACGACGGCGTTCTTGAAAAAGTCGCGCGCGAAAACGGTATGCGGTACCCCGACGAGGAAGTCTACGAAGTATACGAGCCGTAGAATGGCGGTTGTGCAGCTGAAGCGGCAGGCATTCCGGCGAAGCCGCGTCTGACGGAAGCGGCGTTTCGCCGGAACTTGAGCGAGGAAGGCTCCGCCGACCGAGCGGTAAACGCGAAGCCGCGTCTCACGGGAGCGGCGTTTCGCCGGAACCTGAGCGAGGAAGGCGCCGCCGACCGAGCGGTAAATGCGAAGCCGCGTCTGACGGAAGCGGCGTTTCGCCGGAACTTGAGCGAGGAAGGCTCCGCCGACCGAGCGATAAATAAAAATAAAGGTGGCTATATGCAGCTTGAAGTCGGCGAAATCCATACCGGCAAGGTTACGGGTATCACAAAGTTCGGCGCGTTCGTCGAGCTTGCTCCGGGACAGTCGGGGCTTGTTCATATATCCGAAATCGCGAACAGCTACGTTTCGGACGTGGCTGATTTCCTTGCCGCCGGACAGGAAGTGACCGTAAAAGTAATCGGTCTCGCGGACGGTAAGATAAATCTCTCGGTAAAACAGGCGGCTCCGCCGGAGCCGCGCAGCGAGCCGCAAAGCCGCAGGTACACGCCGCAGGGCAGAGCGCAGACGCCGCCGGAGGGCGAGCCGTCGTTCGAGGACAAACTGTCGCGGTTCCTGAAGGACTCCGCGCAGAACGGCTCAAAGTCCGCGGCGGACAAAAGAGGAAAGCGAAAAAGGTAACGCACTCATTGGAAAAGGACAAGGAAAAGAAGCAGAATCTCGATATTAAGCCGCCGAAGTCGTATCTCGACAGTCTCGGCGACTTTGCTTCGCTTTTGGGCGGACTCGTGCCGGGCGCGCCGAAACGCCGCGCCGCGGACGACCCGCTTGACGACGCTCTCAAAGACGCGCTCGACGCGGCGCGCGAGCTTGAGCGCGAAATCGACGCGGTAACGCCGCCGCAGAAAACGCCGGGCGGCGCGCCGAAAACGTACGCGTCCGAAGCGTCGGACAAGCCGTCCGAGCCGCAGGTTCCGCCGGAGAAAACGCTCGACGAGCTGCTTGCGGAGCTTGACGCGCTCGTCGGACTCGATGAGATTAAGCAGAGCGTCCGCAGCCTTATCAATCTCGTCAAGGTGCGCCGTCTGCGCGAGGACGCGGGACTGCCGGAGACCGCGATTTCGCTTCATATGGTGTTTCTCGGGAACCCGGGAACCGGAAAAACGACGGTCGCGCGGATACTCGGAGGGCTGTACCGAGCGGTCGGCGCGCTCTCAAAAGGTCATCTTGTCGAGACTGACCGCTCCGGGCTTGTCGCCGGATTTGTGGGGCAGACCGCGATTAAAACGTCGGACATTGTGAAGTCCGCGCTCGGCGGAATTATGTTCATCGACGAAGCGTACGCGCTCGCGCCGGAGCGCGCGGACAACGACTTCGGCAGGGAAGCGATAGAGACGCTGCTGAAACTTATGGAGGACAACCGCGGCGACCTCGTCGTCATCGTCGCGGGGTACACGGGGGAGATGAACCGTTTTATTGAGTCGAATCCCGGCTTACAGTCGAGGTTTTCGCGCTATTTCAGTTTCGGGGACTACGAGCCGGCGCAGCTTTTCGCGATATTCAAGGGGCTGTGCGGCAAAAGCGAATACACGCTCAGCGAGGACGCGGAGACGTTCGCCGTCAGTATGTTCGATAAACTTTATGAGAACCGCGGACGTAACTTCGGTAACGGACGCGACGTGCGCAACTTCTTCGAGAGGGCTGTCGCGGCGCACTCCGACCGTATCGCCGCGCTCGGCTCGCCGACGAAGGACGACCTGACGAAGATGATGGTGGTGGATTTGCAAAAAGCGGAAAAGTGAGCGGAATAAAACGGATATGACCTTTTTAATCGGTCTCGCGAAGCGCGGGAAACGAATAATCAAGCGTCTGCTGAAGAGGTATACAAAAGTATACCTCTCGCAGGTGCGGAGAATCGAGCGCGTCAAAACCGCGGAGCGGGTCGTCGCGATGACGTTCGACGACGGTCCGTGCGCCGAGCCGCCGTCTCCGGACGCGGGCGGAGCCGCGTCGCTGACCGGGCGGATTCTCGACAAGCTCGCGGAGTTCGGCGCGCGCGGGACGTTCAACGTCGTCGGCGACACGTCCGAAAACTATCCGGACGAAAAGGGCGCGGACGGTACGCCGTACTGGAGCGGCACGCGCTTCGACCATTATCCGTCGTTCGGCGCGGACGCGCTCGGCGGCGCGAAAAACCAGCCGGAGCTTATCCGCCGAATGCTCGCGGAGGGACACGAAATCTCGAGCCACGGATACCGGCACATTATTTTCGGCGAATCGAAAAGCGTCTACGGCAAACGCGAGAGTCTCGGCGCGTTTGACGCGGCGGTCGCGGATTTGCAAAGACTGCACGGGCTTATGGAGCGCGAATACGGCTGTACGCTGACGCTTCACCGTCCGCCGCACTACGTCGATAAGCTCGCGGACGGCACCACGTCGTACGACGTTTGCGAGAAGTTAGGGTATCAGTACGTCGGCGCGTCGTTCGACGGCTGCGACTGGCTGCCGCTCGCCGCGGGGTACGAAGCCGAGGTGCGCCACACGCGGTCGGGTCTCGCCGCGCTGCTTGAACGCGACCCGGACGCGCTCTGCGGACAGATTATTTTCAGCAAGGACGGCTTCAATATGGCGCACCGTTCGCCCGTCGCGGACGGGCTTGCGCTGCAGCTCGAAACGCTTTCGAGGTACGGCTACCGCGTAGTGACCGTGACGGAGCTTCTGCGCTTCTCGCCGCTCGCGGATTTGGACGCGTCGGACGCGCTGTTCGGTACGGTCTGCGAATTGCTGAACGCCGGACGCACGGTCGCGTTCGCGGACAACACAATAAGGCTCGCACAGACGCTTACGCGCGGCGAACTGCTGCTGATGTTCGCGGAGGACGCGGCGGCGCGGCGCGTCGCGCTGATAAAGTCCGGCAAACGCGCCGCACACGACGTCCCGGCGACGCACCCGTACTCCGGCGCGGTCGGCTGGGCAGCCGGACGCGGTTTGCTGCCGCGGGACGGACGCGCGAGACCGGGCAAACCCGCGGACTACGCGCTGCTCGACCGCATACTCGCGGCACGCGGCAATCCGCCGACGGGAAAGTCCGGCAGACTCTCCCGTGCCGCCGCGCTGACTGTGCTGTCGTCTGTAACCGCGTAGCCCCGCGCTAACCTACTATGCCTATGTTATCCTCCGCTTCCGCGAGCTTCGTCTCCGCGAGCTCCTCGTCAGACAGTCTGCCGAGCGCGCGGTCGATGACCGGAGTGCGCAGGATTACGGACAGAATGTTCGCGGCGTTGCGGTGAAGCTCCGAGCGAGTGAGCGTACCGTCGGCGAGAGCCGACGTAATATCGTCGCGGCCGTTCTCCGCGAGAGTGTCCTGCGTTACCATATAGAGGTCGTTCTGCGCGCGAACCATCGCGGCGCGCTTCATAAGCGGCGGCGGGGGGAGGTCCTCCGGCTTCGTGCCCTCCGGAGGGGGCGCGAACATCGCGCCGGGTCCGCCGGGACCGAAGTCCGGCATATCGGCGAAACCGCCCCAGTCGGTCATCGCGATTCCGTCGAAGCCCCAGTCGCCGCGCAGAATCGTCGTGCAAAGCTCGAAGCTGCCCGCGGTAAACACGCCGTTGACGCGCCCGTACGTCGTCATAACGGACATCATACCGCCCTCGGAGACCGCGATTTCGTAGCCCTTGAGATAGATTTCACGCAGCGCGCGCTCCGACATTACCGAGTCGAGCATAAAGCGGCGGTGCTCCTGATTGTTCGCGGAAAAGTGCTTCGGCGTTCCGGAGACCTTGGACTTGTGCAGTCCGCGCAGCTCCGCCGCGGCGAGCGTTCCGGTGAGATACGGGTCCTCGGAGAAGTATTCAAAGTTGCGTCCGCCGAGCGGATTCCGATGGATATTAACGCCGGGTCCCAAGAGTAAATCGACGCGGTTGCGGCGCATTTCGCGTCCCGTGAACTCAAACAGCCGCTCCGTGAGCTCCGCGTTGAACGAACAAGCTATGCAGGTGCCGTTCGGGAGAGAGAACGCGAAGCCGCCGGTGAAGCCGGACGCTTCGACCGGGTCCATACGCATACCGGACGGTCCGTCCGTCACGCAGGAGACCGGGATACCGAACGCCGCGAGCGCGCCGGTCAGCCCGCCGTAAGCACCGGCTGTGCCGGACGTGACTTTCGGCGAGTTCATACCCTCGCCGCGAACGATGCAGGCGAGCGTTTCGTTCGGAATCTGATTGAGGAATTCGTCAAACCCCGCCTTGCCGTCATACACGTCGGCGAGTTTAATCCCGCGGTCGCCGGTGCAAACCCTTTGAGGCAGAGCGGCAAGCTCGTCCGCGATACGCCGCGCGAGGTCAACGGTGCGGAGAGGCGCGTCCTCCTCCGTCATTCCGTCGTCGGTATTTTTCAGACGTCTGAACGGCTTCACGGGCGCGAGAGCTTCCTCAAGGTGTCCGAGACAGGCGAGGTCGGAGATAGTGAAGCCGAAAGCTTTCGCCGCGCTTCGCACGTCCGTCCCGACAAAGAAATCGTAGTCCCCGGCTTCGAGTACCCACGCGCTGCGGTGTCCGGTGACGCCCGCGTCGTCATAGCTCGCGAAGTTCATCGACGGCACGGCGATATTCAGTATCTGGCTCCCGCCGGGGAGCAGTAAATCCGTTTTCGCGTACGCCGCGAGTACGCGCGCCGGTTTTCCGAGCGCGCCCTGCGGCGCGGAGACGAACACGAGCGCGCGGGTTTTGCCGGGTACGCCGCCGGCGTTCGTGACGCGCACTTTCAGCGTCGTCGTCTCGCCGACCTCGCGGTCAATCGTGTCGAACGTAAACCGCGTGTATGAAAGCCCGAAGCCGAACGGATAGCGCACTTTTTCTTTCGCCGCAGACTCGAACCAGCGGTAGCCGACGTAAATATCCTCGGCGTAAACCGCTTCCTCGTCGCCGCCGAAGTTTTTCGCGGACGGGTGGTCGCCCAAGTCGAACGCGATTGTGTCGGCGAGTCCGCCGGACGGATTGACCGCGCCGGTAAGTACGTCCGCGACAGAGAGTCCGCCGACCTGCCCGCCGTGCCACGCGTACAGCACCGCGCCGGGCTGATATTCGTCTATCCAGTTCATATCTATGATGTTGCCGACATTCAGTACGACGACCGTGCGCGGAAACGCCGCCGTAACCTTTTTGAGCATATCGGACTCGACATCCGTGAGGTAGTACGAGCCTTTTTCCGCCTTGTTGTCCTTGTCCTCGCCCGCAGTGCGCCCGATTATGACGACTGCGGTTCCGCAGCGTTTCGCCGCCGCCGCGACTACGGTTTCGTCAAGCGGCATTTCCTCCTGCGCCCACGGTTCCTGCGCCCAGCCCTGTCCGCGGTCGAACGGGTGCGTTTTCTCCCACTCCGAGTACACGCCGGAAAGCTCCGCGTCAACCGCGGCGTACTCCGACCCGCGCAGAGCCTCGGCGAGTCCGACCGCGTATTTTGTGTTCACCATACCGCCGGAACCCGTCCCGGACTTGTACCAGTTAAGCTGTGTGCGACCGAAGACGGCGACGGTCTCGCCGCGCCGGAGCGGCAGAGTGCCGTTCCCGTTGCGGACGAGTACCGCGCCCTCCGCTGCGAGCGCGCGGGAGGTTTCGGCATACTGTGCAAAATCTATTGAAAACCGGTTCTTAGCCATATAAAAATGCTCCTTCCAGATGTAAATATTGCTTTGTAATTCGTATTATAACACAAGCACAAAGTGCCGTTGTGGTATATAGTTTTGAGCAGACCCGAAGGGCTTTGCCCGGCGGTCTGCGGATATTATAGCAGAAGATTTTGCGGTTGTCCACCGAATTATTACGCCGCGGTTGACATATCCGCGCGGGTGTGTTACAATATCCGCAGAATCTGAATTCGGGGGAATAACAATGACGAGAATAAAAACTCTCAAGACGCGCGACCTGTGCAAATCCGCGAAAGAGGGCGGTTGCGGCGAATGTCAGACTTCGTGTCAGTCCGCCTGTAAAACGTCCTGCGGCGTCGCAAACCAAAAGTGCGAAAGCAAAAGCAAATAGCAAGCGTAAACGCGGCGGGATTTTTCCGCCGCTGTTTATTTACCGCTTGATTAACCGCTTGGTCGGCGGAGCCGACCTGCGCTCAATATTTTTCGCCGCGGGCGGGATTGCGCGACTGCGGTCGCGCGGACGCCGGGGGAACCACAGGGGGAGAACCCCCTATGGCTTTATTTGCCGCTCGGTCGGGCGAAGCCCTCCCTGCGCTCAAAGTTTCGGCACAACGGCGGTGCGTGACACGCCTGTGCCGAAATGCCGTCCCCTCGGACTGCCGCGCGCTCGCAGTCTTCAACGGCGCGGCGCAGTGTGCGGCTACCCGCCGCAACGACCCAAAGTGAGCGGAGCGAACGCCATTTTCGTTCCCCGGGGGTTAGAGGGGGTCTGGGGGAGCCATAGGGGGTTCTCCCCCTGTGGTTCCCCCAGAGCGTTCCCGCGCGACCGCAGTCGCGCAACCCCGCCACGCGGCGCAACGTCCCGCTCATCGCAATGAGCGAAATCCAACCCCGCCGCGCGGCGGAAAACGCCCCGCGCTCCGCGGAGTGCGAAACCCTACCCCGCCCGCGGCGAAAAGCGGCAAACTCTTACTCGCCGCGCTATCCCACCGTAACCGTCGTAATCCCGGATGCCGTCAGTCCCGCCTTCTTCGCGCAGGCGCGGATTACCGTGCCGCCGTACGCGGAGAACGGCGACGAATACTGCGCCGCGGTCGGACTCGTTTTCGGGTTGGAGCCGTCCGTCGTGTAATGCAGCGTCGAGCCGGACGTCGAGGTCGCGAGCGTCACGGGAGACAAAATCTCGCCGCCGCTCTGACCGTTCACCGTAACCGGAGCTACGCCCGCCGTCGTGTAGACGAAAATACCGTCGGTTTTCGCGTCGAGTACGAACGCGTCGTGATAGAAGCGGCACTCGCCCACGTCGCCGTCGATTCCGACCGGGTTTTTCTGCACGCGCATAGTTTTGAGTTTCATCGGATCCGCCGTCGCGTCGCGGTGCTTGATAACGAACTGAACGCCGGCGGGCAGATAGGTGTCCGGAATCGCTACGATGTCCATACCGTCGAGCCGACCGACCGTACCGTTCGCGACCGCCTCGCGCCCGAGCGAGTCGATTGCGACGACCTCGCTCGCGAGCTTCGTCGCGATGTACACCGTCTCCGACACGAAGATGACGCGTCCCGCGCGCGGCACGAGCCGGTTCGACAGCTCGCCCGAAGCGAGCAGGATCTGCTCCACGACGTTCTCGCGCGTAAGCGCGGAGCCGGTTTTGACTACGCCCGCGCCCGAGACCCACTTCGCGAAGCGGTACTTGTCGATTGCCGGCGTACAGACCTCGTCCCAGTTTGACTTAAGCTGCTCGTTGCAGTGCTTAACGTTGACCTGGTCGGCGTTCGACCCGTGGTCGATTGAGAACGTGAACGCCTTGTCCTGCGTAAGCGTCATAACCTGCCGCGTATCGCCAAGCTCCGAGAGCGGACCGAAGCGGTCGGTCGCCGCCTCGCGGTCATAGTCGCCGAGCTGCGCCTTGTCCACCGTGTAGACGACGACGCTTTGCGCGCCGTCAAAGTCGAATTTCTTGCCCGCCCACCTGTCTGTGAACGACTGCTGCGTAAACCGCTTTGAAATAAGCGGCGAATATTTCGTCGTGTAATTGATAGCCATTTTTGATACTCCTTAATTGTTCGCTCGCCGGAAACGGATTCCGGCTTCGCTTAATAAATTTCCGCAATGTCCGAATTTGCGCCGCGTGTGCCGGGCGCAACCGCGCGGCGTTGCCCCCGTCCCGCGGCGGCGGCGTCCCCGCCGTACGCCCTGTCCCGCGACCGGCTGCGCGACCGCATCCGCATAACGCCGCGTAAGCGGCTCCTCCGGTTGTCAGCCGCCGAGCCAGTCCGTCTCTATCTCGCCCGCGCCGCCGTCGGACGCGCGCGAACCGGTACTCCGCGCCGCGTTCCCAGCCGAGGTCTCAAGCTCGCGGACGCGGCTTCGCAGACTTTGCAGCTCATACCTGCGGTATGCGCCGAGCAGCCCCGCGCCGGAACCGGCGGCAGTCCAAACTTCGCCGGGTATCGCCGCGGGATCGACGTCCGGATACTCCGCCGCGAAAGCCGCCGCCTGACGTTCGACGGCAAGTTCCTCGTCCCGGGGACGCTGCGCCGCAGCGCGTTCGCGCCGCACGAGCGTCACCGCCTCGGCGCGGGAAACGCCGCGTTCCGCCGCAAGCGACTCCGCGCGGAGCGAGTCCGCGTACTGCTCGGCGGTCATTCCGCGCTTCCGCGCGAGCAGACCGAGTGCTTCGTTCGCGCGCTCCGCCCCGCCGAGCCGCCCCGCGAGACTTTCCGCCCGCCCGCGTATCCGGTCGTAGTCCCGACCTTTCTGCGCGAGCCGTATAAGCTCGTCCCGCGA
>JAITNK010000129.1 GCA_031290515.1 Oscillospiraceae bacterium | reverse complement strand
CGTGAGCGCGATTTCCGTTCCCCGGGGTAAGGGGGGTTCCGGGGGGCTTTAGGGGCAAAGCCCCTGTAGTCCCCCGGGAATCGCGCGACCGCAGTCGCGCAAGCCGCCGCGCGGCGGAAAACGTCCCGCACTCCGCAGAGTGCGAAATCCTACCCCCCGACTGCAATCGCGCAGCCGTCTGCGTGAGACGCAGCTTTGCCCGGCGGTCTGCGGATATTATACCGCGAAACGGCGCAACTGTCAATCCGCCGCGCGGCTTGTTTCGCACATAAGCTTATCCGCAACAAATATTTATCGTAATACGATAAATATTTGTTGACAACCGCAATACTCCGTAGTATAATGCCCGCAATAAGGTTAAGCAACAGGAGGAAATAAAAATGTCGTCGAAATCACTTTGCGCGTGGGTGCGCGCCGCCGTTATCGCCGCCGCGGTCTGCGGATCCGTGCTGTGCCTGGGTATCCTGCCCGACTGGGGCAGACAAATCGTGGCGGAGAACCCGAATATGGAAAATTGGTTTCTTCCGTGGCTGATTTTCCTGTGGGCGGCGGCTCTGCCGTGCTTTGCCATACTCGTGTTTGTATGGAAAGTTTCGGGGGCTATCGCGCGCGAAGAAGTCTTCACGCTGCGGACGGCGAAGCGGATTAAAACCGCTGCAGGACTGCTGTTCGCGGACGCGGGCTTCTTCTTCGCCGGGAACCTCGCCCTGCTCCTGCTGAATATGAGCCACCCGTTCGTACTCTTCCTCTCGATCTTCGCGGACATATTCGCGGTCGCGGCTGCGATTTTAGCGGCGACGCTGTCGCGCTATATCACGAAAGCGGCGGCTTTGCAGGAAGAGAGCGAGGGAACGATATGATTGTAATCAACGTGGACGTTATGCTCGCGCGGCGCAAAATGAGCGTCACGGAGCTTACCGGGCGCGTCGGTCTGACTATGGCGAACGTGTCGCTGATAAAAAACGGCAAAGTGAAAGCCATAAAAATGTCCACGCTCGAAAAGCTGTGCGACGCGCTCGACTGTCAGCCCGGCGACATTCTGGAGTACCGCAAATGAAAGCAAGGTTGCTGAAAACCGCGGCAAAAATCGTGTACTGCGCCGGAACCGCCATAGTGCTGACGCTTTCCGTCGTATTCATTTTCGGCGCGCACAGCGTGCCGTACCCGAGATCTATGATGGCGTACTCGTGGCGCGAAATCGCGTTCCTCTATATGGCGTTCGGGTCTCCGCCGATGCTCGCCGCGTGCTGCGCGCTGTACGGATTTTGCGGCTTGCGCGAGCGGCCGCACAGAAAACGCAGCTTCGTTTTGGTATTCATTCCGGGGTTTATCTGCGCGGCTTGCGCGCTCTATATTATCGGAATAATTATCGCGGCTTACGTCATTATGATACTTTCCGCCTGCTGAATATTGCGTTTCGCTCTTGACGTTCGCGAAAAACAGGCTATAATATCTGCAGACCGCCGGGCACAGCCCTTTGGGTCTGCTCAGGACTATATACCACAACGGCACTTCGCGCCTGTGGTATAATAGAAACTGCGCGAGCCGCGTCCGCAGTCGCGGGGTTAGGTTTCGCACTCTGCGGAGTGCGGGACGTTTCGCCGCGTGGCAACTTGCGCCGCTTGCGAGCGGCGCGGAGCAAAGAGGGGGCGGCTCAAACGCCGCTCGCCCCCTCTCTGCACTCTCCCCTTGGCTAAGGGGAACGAAAGTCGCGCTCACGCTGTTCGCGCAGGGTCGTTGCGGTGAACAGCCGCACACTGCGCCGCGCAGTTGAAGACTATGAGCGCACGGCAGTTTCAGGGGACGGCATTTCGGCACAGGCGCGTCACGCACCGCCGTTGTGCCGAAACTTTGAGCGCGGGGAGGCTCTGCCGACCAAGCGGCAAGCAACGTGAGCGAGCGACCGAGTTCGCTCGCCGCCGCGAGTAACGTTCCGTCAGCGAACGCCGAAGCGTGAGCATACGGAACGGCAGCGGCGTCAAATTCGAGCGTTGCGAGAATTTATTGAGCGCAGGGAGGGCTTCGCCCGACCGAGCGGCTAATAAACGCAGGGAGGGCTTGCCCGACCAAGCGGTAAATGAGCGACGGGAGGACTTGTCCGACCAAGCGGTTAATAACGATAATAATATTATAGGCGGTGCGATATTATGCAGGATTCGGCAGCGGCAAAAGACTCGGTCAAAACTCTCGCGAAAAATCTCGGTATGGATTTGTGCGGCGTTTCCGGACTCGACCGGTTCGCGACCTCTCCCGCGGGGCGGCACCCGACGGACATACTGCCCGGCTGCAAGTCCGTTATCGTCGTCGGAGTGCGTCTGCTCGACGGCGTCGTTCAGGCGAACTTCCGCGCGTTCGAGGACGGCAGAACCGACCTCAAAGGGCTGTACGGTACTTACGGCTACTCTATGCTCCCGAATTTTGAGCTGACCTACGCCTGCTACGCCGTCGCGCAGCACATAGAGCGCGAGAGCGGCGAGGTCGCCGTGCCTTGCTCCACGGGACCGATGACGAACGGCGCGCAGCTGAGCATACGCCACGCTGCGGTCGCCGCCGGACTCGGCGAATTCGGCTGGCTCAGCATAGTGCTGACCCCGGAGTTCGGCGCGCGGAACCGCTTCGGCGTTATCCTGACGACGCTTGAGCTTGAACCCGACCCGATGTACGACGGGAAAAAACTGTGTCTCGGCGAAAAGTGCGGAATCTGCGCGAAAGTCTGTCCGAACGGCGCGCTCGGCAAAATCGGCGAGTCGGAGCCGCGCGTCGTCGATATGGGCGGGCATCACTACGAGTACGCGACGGTGAGTATTCCGCGCTGTCACATAGTGCTTATGAAAATGCGGAAAGAGTTCGGCGGCAAGGAAGATTATGTGTCCTCGAACGACCCTGCCTCCGAAGAAATCGCGGCGGCGATGGGCGACGCGCAGACAATCGACGAGGGTTTGCAGCGCGTCGGCTCGCACCACTGCGGACGGTGCCTGTCGTACTGTCCCGCGGCGAGGTGGGGCGAAAAGTTCAAAGCCCGCGGACTGACCAAAGGCTCGGAGTTTGCGAATCAGTGAATTAACCGCCCGCGCTTAACCATACGGAAACCCCCGGTACCATAGTACCGGGGGTTTCCGCATTATTTATAGCGGTCAGTCAGCCGATTCGTCGCGGCGGCGGCGGAACAGAGCTATCGCTCCGACTACCGCGGCGGCGGAAAGGATACCGAGAGCTGCGATGGAATCCGCGTCGCCGGTCTTGGGAACCGCGGCGAGCGGGGTCTCGTCGTCGAGGATAATCGCCGGGTCCTCGACCGGGGCGGCGGCGAGCGGCGGGGTATCGTCGTCCTCCAAAATGACGACTACTTCTTCAGGCTCATCTTCTTCAATTACCGGGGTAGGCTCCGGGTCCGGAGTCGGTTCCGGGGACGGGGTCGGCGTCGGATCCGGGATTATGATGATTCGGTTCGCGGTGTAGGTTACTGTCGCGCTGAAGTCCGCTCCGCTAATCACGACGCTTACGCTCGTCTTGTCGGCGGTGTAACCCGCGATTGTCGTGGACGTTACGTTCTCGCTGTAGCCGTCCGCAAGATCGGTCTTGCTGTACGTCGGGGCAGCTGTTCCGCCACCGCCGGCGTAGACGTAGGTGATCGTCGCGCTGTAGTAGGTCGGGTCGGGTACGACCGGTGTCGGGTTGTAGTACAGCTTGATTGTCTTGTCGCCGGTCAGCGTACCCGCTTCGAGGGAAGGGTCTGCGCTGTCGTAGTCATAGCCGCTGATTGTGCCCGGAACGATTGCCTCGTAGTCGAAGTTCGGGTAGGTGTACGTCGTTTC
>JAITNK010000113.1 GCA_031290515.1 Oscillospiraceae bacterium | reverse complement strand
TCGTAAAGCAGTTCGACGGCTTCCTGTATGCTCGCGGGCGCGAACACCGGGATTTTGTAGTCGCCGTTGCCGCCGCCGCGCGTGACCTGGTTATAGTCCGCCTGCCCCGGCTGGATTCCCCCGATTCCGGGACCGCCTCGCGATACGTTCAGCGCGACGAGCGGCACTTCCGCGCCGCAGAGGAAGCTCAGCCCCTCCTGCATAAGCGCGATTCCCGGGCTTGAGCTTGAGATAAACACGGCTCCGCCGGACGCGCCCGCGCCGTAAGCCATATTGATTGCGCCGAGCTCCGATTCCGCTTGCAGGAACGCGCCGCCGCGCTTCGGAAGCTCGCGCGACATATACTCCGGGATTTCGCTCTGCGGCGTAATCGGATAGCCGAAATAGAATTTCGCGCCGCCGCGGATTGCGGCTTCGGCAAACGCTTCGTTGCCTTTCATCAGGACTTTTTCGGAAGTATTCGCAGCCATTACTCGCCCTCCTTTGTGATTTCTATCGCGCCGTCCGGACAGACGAGCCCGCAGGACGCGCAGCCGACGCAGTCCTCCGCGCGCGCGGCGAACGCCGGAGCGTAACCCTTTGCGTTGACCGCGCCGTTCATCTCGATGACGCTTTTCGGACAGACGCTGCGGCACAGCTCGCAGCCCTTGCAGACCTCCGGGTCGATTGTTACCGTGAATTTAGCCATAAATATAGCACCCTTTCTTAATTTACCGCGCTCGCAAGCCCTCACGCGGAGCCGTCTGCGACAGCTGTTTATGCGGCGTCGCCGCCTCGCCGTTTCCGAATTCTTAAGTATTCGCGCGAGCCTGCGCTCACCGGTCGTGCCAGGTTTCGCGCAGGTAAAGCCCGACCGGGAACAGGTATTCCTCGATTTCCGTCAGCTCCTCCGGCGGGACTATACCCGCGGGATACGTCGTGCAGAACAGCTGCGCGCCGAGTATTTCGCACGTTTCGAGCGCGAGCGCGTGACCTTTGAGTATCCCCGCGGCGGTCGTCTCGCGCAGCAGGTGCGTGTTGTTGATTATGTACTCGCAGCGCAGCCCGGTTTTCGACTCAATCGCGCGCGCCTGCCGGGCGGACTCTCCGGGCGTCTGCGTCTCGAACCGGCTGAAGTTGACGACGCAAGCCATAGTCGAGGTCCCGTCCGTGAAGTATTTGCGGAACTGGTTCAGGACGTTCGCGCCCGCGTCGTTGCCGCCCGCGTCGAGTATAACCCGCGTGTCCGGATTCTCAAGCGGCGCGCGGACCTCGGCTCCGAGCGCGGGAATCTCGGCGTTGATATGCCCCTTGTACATACTCGCGTACACAGGTACGCCGAGCGAAGCGAGCAGAGCCTCGCGCTCCCGCGAGCGGAAATACGGATTCACGATGTCGAGGTCTACGACCGCGAGAGGCGGGGACGCGGATGCGGAGTACGGAGACGCGCGCTTTTTTTCGGAAAAAAGCTGCAAAAAAGCGGAGTTTTCATTAGATGTATTGTCTGCGTTCGCCTTCGCCCACTCCGCCGCCAGGCTCACGGAGAACTCGCTCTTGCCGCTGCCGTAATGCCCGCAGACGATGAGTATTCGCTTGGTGTGTGGAAGCATAAATCACCTTCATTAGCCGTGCTATCGCTATTTTTCGCCGCTTGCGAGCGGCGGGAACGCCCCGGGGGAACCACAGGGGGAGAACCCCCTATGGCTCCCCCGGACCCCCTCTAACCCCCTTGGACGCGAAAATGGCGTTCGCTCCGCTCACTTTGGGTCGTATCACAGCACAGCCGCACACTGCGCCGTGCAATCAAGACTTTTGTGCGTACCACCGCACAGTGCGGCTACCCGCCGCAACGACCCCTTCGCGAACAGCGTGAGCGCGACTTTTCGTGCCCCTTAGCCAAGGGGAGAGTGCAGAGAGGGGGCGAGCGGCGATTGAGCCGCCCCCTCTTTGCTCCTCACCGTCCGCAGACGGTGATTCCCGCCCGAGGCGAAACGTCCCGCTCATCGCAATGAGCGAAATCCAACCCCGCGACCGCAGTCGCGAAACTCCGCCGCCGCGGAGCGGCAAAAACAACAAAAGCTCCGCTGCAAACGGAGCTTTTTCACGCGCAAAAGGTTATTCGCCGCACGCGCAAGACTCCGTCCTCAGACTTTTAATAAGTCGAAGCACGGACAGAACGAGCTTAATTACGGAGACGACGGCGATAATCCCGGTGACGAGCTTAAACACGTCAACGTCAACGGACGTCTTAACCGGAGAGAACTCTCCGTTCTCATCGGCGGCGGGTTCGGTTTTCGCGACGGTAATGCCGAATACGGAAAATTTGGAACCTTTCATTGCCGGTCCTCCTTTAAGATTTGCAGCCTTGCTGCCGTTCAAAGCATTATAACAGATTTTATTTTATCCGTCAACTGCAAGTTTTTGCATTATTTTATTCATTATGCGTCTGTTTGCGGAAAATTTTATCGTAGTCCGACGGCGTGTTGACGTTCGTAAGCACCTCCTCCGGCACCTCGACGTATACGGTGTTCACGGATTTCAGTACGCGCGCAAGCCCGAACGTGCCGTCCGCCGCCGCGTCCACCGCGGATTCCGCCGCGCGCGTGTAGTACGCGAACAGCGGCTCCGGACGCTCCGCGGTGCCCGCAGCCGCCGCGTCAAAACCGGCGGCGCGCGCGATGATTTCAACGGCGAAGCGCGGGTCGGACAGCGGCATATCGCCCGCGACGAGGAAAAACGCCGCGTCCGGGAGCGTTTTCATCGCGGCGTGAAGCCCGGACGCGGGACCGCCGCCGGAAATTATGTCGGGTATCCGCTCCGCCCCCGGAACGGCTTCGCCCGCGCCCGAAACGTAAACGCGCCCGAACGCCTCGCCGAATACGCGCACCGTGCGCCCGAGCATAGTTTCCCCGCCGAGCGGCAGAGCCATTTTGTCGCGCCCCATACGCGAGGATTTCCCGCCCGCGAGGACGACGACCGGAACCGTGTGAAGCTCCATTTGAACCTTTCTGTTGCAAAAACGCAAAACGTGTGGTAAAGTGACGGCAGTCAAATTTCCGGAGGAACTTTAGCAATGCTGAAAAATCAGAAATACCGCGCCGCGCCGCCGATTATCGGTTGTCTCGTGATACAGCTCTGCGTCGGCATAATCTACCTGTGGAGCGCGTTCTCCAAGAACTTCGTCGCGGCTTACGGCTGGACTGACGCCGCCGCGAAAATGGTCGCGTCGTATATGCTGTTCGCGTTCGTCGCCGGCAACCTCTCCGGCGGGCTGCTGGGCGACCGCGCGGGACCGAAGCTCACCGCGATAATCGGCGTATCCCTGCAATCGCTCGGTATCGCGGCGACGGCATACGCGGCGAATATCGACGTGCGTCTGACGTATCTGACCTACTCCGTTTTCGGCGGTCTCGGGAGCGGAATCGCATACTCCGCGTGTATCTCCTGCGTACAGAAGTGGCTGCCGCACAGGCGCGGACTCGCGTCCGGTCTCGCGGTGTCGGCGTTCGGACTGTCGAACCTCGCGTTCGCGCCGCTCGCAACGTGGCTTTCGGGACACTTTGGGATTAGTTATTTAGACAGGGAAAATCCGTTTTCTTCGTACTTGCAGGGTTTTACGAACTTCAAGCCGGTGTTTCTGATACTCGCGGGAGTGTTTTTCGCCGCCGGAATAATCGCGTGTATCTTCGTAAAGCTGCCGGACGGGAAGTACCTCGCCGCGCTGCCGGAGGCTCCGCCGAAAACCGCGCCGTCAAAGCGGGACTACACGCTCTCTCAGGCGGCGAAAACGGTTCCGTTCTGGACGCTGTTCGCGTACATATTTTTCATCAACGGCACCTGGAATCTCATAAGTCCGATAATCAAGCCGCTTGCCGAGGTTCGCGCGCCGGCTTACGCGCTGTTCGCGCTCAGCTTCGTCGGTATCCCGAACACGGCGGGTCGGCTCATAATGGCGGCAATCTCGGACAGAATCGGGCGCGTACCGGCGAGTCTGTTCCTCTGCGGGCTGACGCTCGCGGGTGCCGCGCTTATGACGTTCGCGGTCGGCGTACCGTTCATCATAGTGCTGTTCGCAATCGCTTTCGGGTACGGGGGACCCTCCGCAATCAACGCCGCGATTTCAACCGACTTCTTCGGCGCGAAGCACTCCGGCGCGAACTACGGAATCATAATGACCGGACTCGGGTTTTCGAGCGTCGCGTTCAACGCGCTGTCGAACCGCTTCCTGCATAGCGACGCGCAGACGTTCGCGATGGGCGCGGTAACGGCGGCGCTCGCGGCGGTATGTATGATAGTAATTGCCGCAAAGCGGAAAGTACTGACAACTGAAAACAAATAATTGAGGAGCCGCCGCGCGGCGTTATGCGTCTGCGCAAGTCCTGAACTTTGCCTTTTGCAGCTTTTTTAGCCGAAAAAGCGCGTTCCCCGCGTTACTCGCCGCGCGCCGCGCGTATAAACGCGTCCGCGCGGCAGACAAGCACCGCCGTTTCGGCGCGCGTGACTAAGCCGCGCGGGTCGAATACCGCGCCTTTGCCGACCATAATACCCGCGCGGTACAGGTCGCGCACAGCCGGAACCGCATAGCCGGGTATCGCTCCCCTGTCGGCATAGTCCGGCGGGGGAGCTTCCGCGTCTATGAGGTACAGAAACATTGCGTTGTGAAACAGCCGTTCGAGCATAACCGCCGCGTCCTGCCGCGTAATCGGCGCGTCCGGCGCGAACCGTCCGCCGCCGACTCCCTCGGCTATGCCGTAAGCCGCCGCCCAGTAGATATACGGCGCGTACGGCGACTCCGGGTCAACGTCGCGGAACGCGCGTTCCGCGGGGCGGGAACCGAGTCCGAAGCGGAATATCAGGCAGTAACTGCCGAGCAGCGCGGCGAACTCCGCCCGGGTGACGGCGCGGTTCGGCTCGAAACTCCCGCCCGAGCCGATTATGCCGTGTTCCGAAGCCCAGGCGATTTCGCTCTCCGCCCAGTGTCCGCCGCAGTCGTCGAACGGCGCGGAGACAGCCGCGGCAGCCGGAAACTCCGCGGCGAACAGAAACGCCGCGCCGAGCAAAAGCGCGGTAACGCGCCTCATTCGAGTAAAAACGCCGCGGTGTATGCGAGCGTATCTTTGCCGTGGTTGTACTTAACGCCGTTGTCCGAGCAGACGCGCGAGACGACGAGTCCGCAGGCTTCCATACTCGCGACGGCGCGGTCGGGAAAGCGGCACGGCGCGTCCGGATATGTGCATTCCGGGCAGATGGCGCAGCCGCCGGCTCCCATCGGGAACATTTCGGGGTACAGTCCGGCAAGTTTGCCGCGCAGCGTCTCAAACGCTTCCTTGTGCCGCGCGGCGGCGTCCGTCATACCCTCGAAGTCGAAGCTGTCCTCAAGCTGCGCGACCGTCTGGACGAGTATGCCGCGCGTGTACTTCGCGGCGCGTTCGCGCATTTCGCCGAGCGTGCCGCAGGCGGGCGGACACGCCCACGAGTGGTTGTACATATGACACTTGTCCGCCGCGCACATTTCGCGCACCTCCGGCAGAAACTCGAGTTTCGCCGCGTCAAGCTCGCCGAAGTTGTTAAAGCCGCACTCCGCCGCGAGTGCTTGCAGTTTGCCGTAATCCATTTGCTGTACCCCTTTTATTTATTTACCGCTTGGTCGGCAGAGCCTCCCGCGCTGTTAACCGCTCGGTCGGACAAGTCCTCCGTCGCTTCGTGCTTCGCACGGGGAACGCCGCCGCAAGGCGGCTCCGCAATGCTTAATTATCCCGGCAGCCCGGCTCCGCCGGGCGCGGGCGCGTCAAACGTCATATTGTCCACAAATTCTTCGTTGAACACCGGACTCGTTGACAGCTCTATATACTCGCACTTGTCGTCGATGAGGTTAAGCCCGCGGCGGCGTTCGGCGGACAGCAGCGCGACCGCCGCGCCCTCCCCCGCCGTGTTGCCGCGCCCCTCGCAGACGGCGAGAAACTCGCGCGGGAACAGTCCGATTTTCGCCGCGCTGTTCTTGTCGAGATAACTGCCGAAGCCCCCGGCGAGTACGAACCGCAGCACGTCGCCCGGAGCGACTCCGACCGCGCGCATCATCGTGTGAAGCCCTCCGGCGATTGCGGCTTTCGCGAGCTGGAGCTTCCGCACGTCGCCGGACGATACGAAAACGTCGCGCCCGCGGTCGAGGTAGAACACGTTTTTGCCGTCGCGAAGTCCGACTTGCGCGGCGAGCGGGTGGCTGATTTCGTCCGCGTCCTGCATTCTGCCGGAATCGTCCACGACCCCGGAGTCGAGCATAACGGCGAGCGCGTCGAGCAGTCCGGAGCCGCAAAGTCCCGCCGGAGGAACGTCTCCGATGACCCTGAGCTTAAGCGCGCCGTCCGAGTACTCGACTTTTGAGACCGCGCCGGGAATCGCCGCCATACCGCGCTCGATTTCCGCGCCCTCGAACGCGGGTCCCGCCGCCGTCGCGCAGACGACGTATTTGCCGCCGCGCTTCAACGCCATTTCGCCGTTCGTGCCTATGTCGATGAACACGGTCGGACCCGCGTCGCTCTCCAAATCGCAGCAGAGCAGTCCCGCCGTAATGTCCCCGCCGACGTAGGACGCGACGCACGGCGCGTAGAATATTTTCGCGTCCGGCGCGAGGTTAAGCCCCTCAAACGGCGGAAGCTCCGCGCCGAACAGGCTTACCGGCTCGAACGGCACGGCGCCCATTCCGACCGGCGAGTACCCCGCCGCGAGGTGCTGCATTATCGTGTTGCCCGCGATAACCATATATGTAACCCGCGCCGTCGGCACCCCCGCTTTGCCGCAAGCTTCGGAGACGAGCGCGCAAAGCTGCGTCTGAATGAGCCGCGTAAGCTCCGCGTGTCCGTTCTCCGCCGAGAACTCTATGCGCGAAACCACGTCCGCGCCGTGAACCCGCTGCGCGTTTACGCCGGACGCGGTCGCGAGACGCACGCCGCTCGCGAGGTCGTGCAGGTGCGCGACGACGGTCGTCGTGCCGATGTCTACGGCTACGCCGTAAGAATTACCGCCGCCGTTTTCGCCGCGAATTCCGGCGGCAGGCATTTCGGCAAAGCTGTCCGCAGACGGCGTTTTGCCGAAACTTGAGCGGCGGGAGGATTCATCCGACCGAGCGTCAATAACTATTTCCATTTTCATTTCGCCGGGAATGTACAGGTCGAGGTCGGACTCTATGTTCGTCTGACACGCCCTGACGTCCGCGCCGTCCGGCGAGAGCTTTACCGTGCATTTGCCGCACTTGCCGCGTCCGCCGCACGGCGAGTCGAGGAACACTCCGTTTGCCGCGAGAAACGTGCGTATGTCCTCCCCGCCTGCCGAGGCGAACTCGCCGAGTACCGCGCCGGACTGATGTACCGTGATTGTGTAGCTCATATTTTATATCTCCTTGCCGATTTGTTTGTGTTTCTTTTGCCGTACCAGGTAAAAAACCAGATTCTGCACGTTCCACAACCCGTGCGCTATTGCGGCGGACAGCACCGTGAAGTGCGGTATGTACGCGACTCCCGCCGCGAACCACAGCGCAATCGCGAGCCGCCCTTGCTTCAGCCGTCACTCGTCAAGCTCCACCGGTTCGCGCCCGTAATGGTCACGTCCAGAAACTCGCCGACGGTGCCGTGCTTCAGCTTCACCAGCCGGTTGCCGGACGTGCGCGCGGTGTACGGATACTCCGCGGGACCGCCGTCGCCGTCAACGAGGACGCGGACGGTTTTTTCGGCGTACCCGCCGTGCCGCTCCCCGGAAATGCGGTTTTGCGTTTCGGCGAGCAGGTCGAACCGCCGCTGTATCTCGTCTTTCGGCGTGTTGTTTACGGTAAGCGCGGACGGCGCGCCCGGTCGCGGAGAGTAGATAAACGTGAACAGCGCGTCGAACCGCACTTCCTCTATGAGGCTCATCGTGTCGTTGAAGTCGGAAAGCTCCTCGCCGGGGAAGCCGACGATTACGTCGCTCGTCAGCGCGATGTCCGGCATATATCCGCGCACCTTTGTAATCAGCGAAAGATACTGTTCGCGCGAGTATCCGCGGTTCATCTTGCCGAGTACGCGCGTCGAGCCGGACTGAAACGGCAGGTGCAGGTGCCGCGCGACGCGGCCGGATTCCGCCATAGCGCGGAACAGCGCGTCCCCCGCGTCTTTCGGGTGGCTCGTCATAAACCGCAGCAGATAGTCTCCGGGGATTTGCGAAAGCTCCGTCAGCAGACGCGGAAAATCGTAACCCGACCCGGACTTCCGCCCGTAGGAGTTTACGTTTTGCCCGAGCAGGGTAATATCGCGAACGCCGGACGCAATCAGCTCCCGCGCTTCGGCGAGTACGCGCTCCGGCTCGCGGCTGCGCTCGCGTCCGCGGACGTACGGCACTATGCAGTACGAGCAGAAGTTGTCGCAGCCGTACATTACGGACAGCCACGCCTTGTATTTGCCGTCGCGCGCGTGGGGCAAATCCTCGACGATAACGCCGTCCGACTGCGGCGTCTCAAACACGCGCGCCCGCGTCTCGACGACGCGCAGCAGCAGTTCCGGAAGCTCGTGCAGAACGTGCGTTCCGAACACGAGATCGACGTGTTTGTGCGACTCGCGGAGCTTTTCCGCTTCCTCCGGACGCTGTACCATACAGCCGCAGACCGCGACGATGAGGTTCGGGTTCCTCTTTTTCCGCGGGACGAACGCGCCGATAACGCCGTAAACTTTCGTCTCCGCGTGGGCGCGGACGGCGCAGGTGTTTATGACCGCGACGTCGCACTCGTCCGGGTCGTCGCTTCTGACGCAGCCGCAGGCGTACAGCATACCGCGCAGTTTTTCGCTGTCGGCCTCGTTCTGCTGACATCCGTATGTGCCGACGAATGCCCGCGGAGGATTGTCCGCGAACAGCGTTTTCAGTTTTTCGGCGGCGTTAGACATAGCAGGCACCTTATCGCCGGCAGCGCCGGCAATTAAAAATTAAGTGATGAGTAATTGCGGAGCCGGTTCCGCCGGCGTATGCCGTCTGCGGGCGCGGTGTAAACTGCCGTGCGGATTGCGCGGCGCGGCGGCTGTACGCGGCGAATAATTGCATACTCACAAACATTTTAACATTTAACTATAGATTTTTCAATGAAAATGTTGTATAATGCTGAAAATAATATCCT
>JAITNK010000085.1 GCA_031290515.1 Oscillospiraceae bacterium | reverse complement strand
GCCCGATTTGCTTGCGCTAAGCGCAAGCAAATCGGGCGACTCGCAACAAATCTTTAGCCTCGGAGGTACGCACAATGGTTGCCAAGAATTTCAGCATCGCAGAGATTCTTAAAAGGCGTAAAAATGGTGTAATTTCTAAATGAAAGTTGTATTGAAAAATCTGACCAAGACTTTTCCGAGCCACAACAAGAAAGTTCAGGCAGATGTCGTCGCCGTCAACGATTTCACTTTTGAAATCCCCGACGGCAAGTTAATAACGCTGCTCGGACCTTCCGGCTGCGGCAAAAGCACCGCGCTCAATCTTATAAGCGGTCTGCTCAGTCCCACCGCCGGCAGAATATTCTTCGGCGACGACGACGTTACCGACCTGCCTCCGGAAAACAGAGGCGTGGGTCTGGTCTTTCAGAATTACGCGCTGTATCCGCACCTGACCGTAATACAGAATATACTCTTCCCGCTGCAAAACCTCAAGGGCGCGGACAAGATGTCAAAGCACGCTATGCTCGCCCGCGCGCGCGAAGTCGCCGAACTTGTCCAGGTCGCCGATTTGCTGGACAGGAGTCCGAACGAGCTGTCCGGCGGTCAGCAGCAGCGCGTGGCAATTGCGCGGGCGGTGGCGAAAATGCCGCGCATACTCCTTCTCGACGAACCGCTCTCGAACCTCGACGCGCGGTTAAGGCTTCAGATGAGAGAGGAGCTTCGACGCATACAGCAGGAGATTAAGATTACCTCCGTCTTCGTTACTCACGACCAGGAAGACGCTATGAGTATTTCCGATATGATTGTCGTTATGAGAAACGGAGTCGCCGAACAAATAGGAAAGCCGCAGGAGGTTTACGACTATCCGGCTAACCGCTTTGTCGCCGAATTCCTCGGTTCGCCGCAAATCAATATTTTCGAGGGCAAAATATCGGGCGGGACGCTGTACATAGGCGACGACGCGGTTATGAGCGTTAACGGCGTTGCCGACCAAGACGTATTCGCCGGCGTACGTCCGGAGGGATTCGTGCTGCGCGAGGACGGGCAGCTGCGGTGTAATCTCGGGCGCGTCGAGGTTACGGGGCGCGACGTGAGCATAATTTCGGCGCACCCGGCGGCTGTCGGCGGAACCGTTCGCGCGATAATCGACGCGGAAACGTATTTCCCGCCGGCAATCGTGCGGTTTTCGCTCAAAGCGTCGAAGGTGCATATGTTCAGCAGGGAAAACGGCGAAAATATCTGCTTTGACGCGGGTACGGGTAAAACCGATGGATAAGAAATCACGCCGCGCCTGGCTCTACCTTTTGCCCGCGATTCTTTTTGTGGGATTCTTTATGGTGTATCCTCTTATCGACGTTTCCGTTTACTCTCTGGAGGAGGGGTACAACTCCGCTTCGCAGACGTTTTTCGGCGTCGGTACGTTTAATTACTCATATGTTTTGCACGACCACTATTTCTTGCAGGCGGTGAAAAACACTTTCATTCTGGTGATTGTCACCGTTCCGCTTTCAGCCGGTATCGCGCTGCTCATCGCCTCCGGTCTGAACTCAATCAAAGCTCTTAAGAAACTGTTCCAGACCATATACTTTCTGCCCTATGTGACAAACACTCTGGCTGTCGGGCTGGTGTTTATGATTCTGTTCAAAAAGACCGCATATACCGACGGGCTGATTAACCTTCTCATCAAGTGGTTCGGCGGCGGCTCCGTCGATTTTATCGACGGACCGTATTGGGCGAAAATGTTTGTTCTGTGTTTTTATACGATATGGGTAGTTATGCCTTTCAAGGTCCTGATACTGACGAGCGCGCTGGCGTCGGTCAATCCGCAGTATTACGCTGCGGCAAGGATTGACGGTACTTCTAAACCCAGAATATTCAGAAAAATAACGCTTCCTATGATTTCGCCGATGATTTTCTATATAATCATTACCGGTTTTATCGGCGCGTTCAAAGCGTACAGCGACGCGGTCGCGCTGTTCGGCACCGACCTGAACGCCGCGGAAATGAACACAATCGTCGGATACATATACGATATGCTGTACGGCAACAGCGGAGGTTATCCGTCGTACGCGTCGGCGGCGGCGATAGTATTGCTGCTGATTGTTTTGACGATAACGTGCATTAACACGATGGTAAGCAAGAAGCATACTTACTATTAAGGGCGGAAAGGGCGGAACTATGACAAAGCAGAATAATAGTCTGAAACCTGCCCGCAGGACTGCGGGAAAGGTCGCGGTTTACTTTTGGCTGACCGTTTGGGCACTGGTAGTGCTGTTCCCTTTTTACTGGATGCTTTTGACCTCGGTAAAAAGCTACGGAGCGTACAACTCCGAATATATTCCGGCGTTTTTTACGCTGTCCCCGACGACCGAGAATTATGTGTCAGCCGTTACCTCCGTGCCGCTCGGCAGATATTTCGCCAATACGCTGATATTCACAGCCGTCACCACGGCGGTGATGCTCATAGTCACGATTTTTGCGGCGTTCGCGTTTTCGCGGCTTAATTTCCGCTTCAAGAACGCGTTATTTATACTGTTTCTTGCGCTTATGATGATTCCGGGCGAGCTTGTAATGGTCACAAACTTTGTGACCATTACAACGCTCGATATGCGTAATACGTTTCCCGGTCTGATTCTGCCGTCGGTAGCTTCGGTATTCTATATCTATCTGCTGAAGGAGAATTTCTCGCAGGTGCCTGATAATCTGTACTATGCCGCGAAAGTGGACGGAACGTCCGATTTTAAGTATCTGTTTAAGGTGATGATACCTATTTGCAGACCTACGATAATTACGATTATGATACTCAAAGTCATCGAGTGCTGGAACTCGTTCGTATGGCCGCGGCTCATAACCGACGACGCGAATTACTTTCTGGTGTCCAACGGTATCCAGGAGATGCGCGAAAACGGATTCGGGCGCGATAATATCCCGGCGATGATGGCGGCGGTCGTGATTATTTCCGCGCCGCTTATCGTGTTGTTTTTGGTGTTCCGCAAAAAGATTATGGCGGGCGTTCTTCGCGGGGGAACAAAGATATGAGCCGGGATATGAGCAAAACCCGAAAAGTGCTGTCATTACTTTTGGTTTTCATAAGCGTCGCTTCGCTTATCGCGCTTTCTGGCTGTCACGGTTCAAAAGGACTCGGCACTTTTGAGCTTCCCGCGGAGTTCGACGCGTCAAAAGCATACGAAATCACATTTTGGGCGAAGAACGATTCAAACAAGAAGCAGACGGACATTTACAAAGCGGCAATCGCGGATTTTGAAGCGTTGTATCCCAATATCAAGGTCAATATCCGCCTCTACACCGACTACGCGAAAATTTATAACGACGTTATCACGAACCTGTCAACGGGGACTACGCCGAACGTATGTATAACCTATCCGGACCACATCGCGACTTATCTGACGGGGCAGAATACGGTCGTGCCGCTCGACGATTTAATCTATGACGAGAAGTACGGCTTCGGCGGGGACGGACTGAGATTCACAACACCGGACGCGCCGGGAATAGTGCGGCGGTTTTTAGACGAATGTTCCTTCGGCGGTCACTATTACGCGCTGCCCTTTATGCGCTCGACAGAGGCGTGCTATGTGAACAAGACCTTCGTGGAGGCTCTCGGCTATACGCTGCCGGACGCGCTGACGTGGGATTTCGTCTGGGAAGTATCCGAGGCTGCGACCGCGAAAGCGGCGGACGGTACGTTCCTTGTGAACGGGCAAAACGTTATGATACCGTTCATCTACAAATCAACCGACAATATGATGATACAGCAGCTGCGGCAGCTGGACGCGGATTATTCAGACGGGTCGGGTGAAATACGGCTGTTCGGCGACGCGGCGACGCGGCTCCTGCGCACCATAGCCGAACACGCGGAGAGCCGCGCATTCTCTACGTTCAAATCCGTCGGCTATCCCGGAAACTTCCTGAACGCGGGGCAGTGCATATTCGCGGTCGATTCCACCGCCGGGGCGACCTGGATGGGTTCGGACGCTCCGCTGTTAGACATCCACCTCGAAAAGGTAGTGCGCTTTGAAACCGCGGTTCTGCCGGTCCCGCAATTCGACACGGACAGTCCTCAAATGATTTCACAGGGTCCCTCCGTCTGCATTTTCAACAAGGACGACCCGCAGGAGGTGCTTGCGTCGTGGCTTTTCACGCAGTTTCTGTTGACCGACGGCGTGCAAACCGCTTACGCCGAAACCGAGGGCTATGTGCCGGTCACGGCGGACGCGCAGAACTCGCCGGAATACCTGGACTATCTGTCGAGAGCCGGAGAGGACAACGGCGTTCATTACGATATAAAGATTAAAGCGTCCGAGCTGCTACTTGACAACATCGGAAACACTTTCATAACGCCGGTTTTCAACGGCTCGATTTCGCTCCGCGACGCGGCGGGTCAGCTCATCGAAAACGTCGTGAAATCGGTGAAACGAAATGAGACGGTTGACGACGCGTACATAGCGCGGCTTTACGGAGAAGTTCGCGCGCTGTACCGCTTAGACCAGGGAGACGCCGGTTATTCAAACGCGTCCGGCTTCGGCGGTCTGCCGCGGACCGCGCAGATTCTGATTGCGTCTTTTGCCGCCGCCTGGGTCGGTATTGCGCTGTACGCGGCTGTAGGCGCGGTCAAACGCCGCCGTTCGCGCGGCGGTAAAACCGGCGGGAAAGATATGCCCGGGCTGTAAAAAAACTCTTGCTTTTCTCCCTTAACTGGTGTATCATATCGACGTTACCCAAAAACAATATGACTAAGGAGATAAAAATGAAAAAGATTCTCGCATTACTTATGGTGCTGATGCTGGTGCTTGCCTCTGCCGCTTGCGCCAAAGACGCAGCAGACCCGACGGCGTCGCCGTCGGCGGATCCGTCGGCAGACACGTCAACGGAGCCGACGGCGGACCCTAACGCCAAGTCCGACGGCGTTTTGACTTACGCGGAATACGCGGCTGCCGCGCTTGACACGGAGGTCGCAATCGAAGCCTACGTCCAGGCGAAGCAAATCTACTCGAGCTACGGCAACACCACCCTGTATCTCCAGGACGCGGACGGAGCGTACTTCATTTACAGAATTAACTGTTCCCAAGACGAGTACGACACTTTCGCAATCGGCTCAAAGCTCAAGATTACCGGATACAAAGCCGAGTGGGGCGGCGAGATTGAAATCATCGACGCAACCTACGAGGTCGGAGAAGGCAGCTATACCGCTCCCGCGGTTGACCTGTCGGACGTGCTCGGGACGGACGCGCTGGTCGATTACCAGAACCGGTTCTTCACAATCAAGGGTCTGACCGTCGAAACCACCGACGACGGCGCGACCGGCGGCGACCTGTACATAGACGTTTCGCTGAACGGAACGACGTTTACTCTCGCAATCGAAACCGACCTTACGGACGCGGCGTCCGACGTTTACGCCGCGGCAAAGGGCTTGGCTGTCGGCGACAAAATCGACATCGAGGGCTTCCTGTTCTGGTACGAGGGCGCGCCGAACCCGCACGTCACATCTGTGGTACCGGCTGTATAAAACCGCCCGCGCGGCAGTGCCGGCATTTACCGGCTTAGCACACACAACTCGCGCAGTCACACGGCTTTCGGAAACCGTGCGGTTGTGTTAAACGCACGGTTCTTTGACGCAACCCCCGCGGAGTCCGCAGACTTCGCGGGGGTTGCGATAACTCTTTGCGGCTCGAAATGCTGCTCCCCTCCGGTCTCCGGCTTGTCGGGAACGGGAACGCGGCGCGCGCAGTTACGGCTGTGTCAACAGCCGCCGCAACGGCTCCGCCGTGTGTAGCGTTTCGCCGCGTACTCGCGGGCTTACGGAAAAGCGGCGGCATTTTCTCGAGCGCGAAAGGGCTTGCCCTGACTAACGTTAATAAAGCGGCAGAGGGCTTTGCCCGGGGGAGCGACTAATGACTGACGACAATACGGCGCGCTTCGCCGCGGCGAGACGACGCGCGATTGAACGCGAGTTTCTGCACCTCAACGAGGCGCAGCGCGAAGCCGTACTCAAAACGGAGGGCGCGCTGCTCGTACTCGCCGGGGCGGGGAGCGGCAAAACCACCGTGCTGATTAACAGAATCGCGAATCTGCTGCGCTTCGGTTCCGGCTCGGACAGCGGCGGCGCGCCGGAGAGCGTTACGGACGAGGAGCTGACGCTTCTCGGACGTTACGCCGAAACCGGGGACGAAAGCCTGAAACCGGACGCGCTCCGGCTGTGCGGGGTTTCGCCCGCCGCGCCGTGGGAGGTTATCGCGATAACCTTTACGAACAAAGCCGCCGGGGAGCTTAAAACGCGGCTCGCGGATATGCTCGGCGAGAGCGCGAAGCAAATCTGGGCGATGACGTTCCACTCCGCGTGTGTCCGCATACTGCGGCGCGACATTCACCGGCTCGGTTACGACGGTTCGTTCGTCATATACGACACGCACGACTCGACGTCCATTATCAAAGCGATTGAAAAAGAGCTGAACATCGACGACAAGCAGCTTACTCCCCGGTCTGCGCTTACATATATAAGCCGCGCGAAAGACGAGGGACTGCTCGCCGCCGACTTCGCCGCCGAGGCGGAGCGCGACAACAACCCTATGCTGCGTCAGGTCGCGAAGTGCTACACCGAATACGAAAAGCGACTCCGCGCGTCCGGCGCGCTCGACTTCGACGACCTGATTCTGACAGCCGTGCGGCTGCTCGAACAGGACGCGGACGCGCGCGAGTACTATCAGAACAAGTTCAGGTACGTTCTCGTGGACGAGTATCAGGACACGAACAAACTGCAAAACCGGCTCACAAACCTGCTCGCGGGCGGGCGGCGCAATATCTGCGTCGTCGGCGACGACGACCAGAGCATCTACAAGTTCCGCGGCGCGACCGTCGGCAACATACTCGGCTTCGAGAAAGCGTACCGCGGCGCGCACGTTGTGCGTCTCGAACGCAACTACCGCTCGACGAGCCCGATTCTCGACGCGGCGAACGACGTTATCTCGCATAACCGCACACGGCACAAGAAAACTCTCTGGACGGACGAGGCGTCGTCCGACCTGCCGGAGCTTGTGACGCGGGAGGACGAGCGCGAAGAGGCGCGGTTTATCGCCGACGCGGTGATAAAAGGCAAAGCCGAGCGGCGCGCCTGGAGCGACCACGTCGTGCTGTACCGTATGAACGCGCAGTCGAACACGCTCGAATACGAGCTGAAGCGGCACAATATCCCGTACCGCGTATACGGCGGCACCGGGTTTTTCGAGCGCGCCGAGGTCAAGGACGTTACGGCGTACCTCTGCGCCGTAAACAACCCGCGCGACGAGGTTCATCTGCTGCGAATCATAAACGTACCGGCGCGCGGAATCGGCGACACGACGCAGGACGCGCTCCGCGAGCTGTCCGCGGCGTACTCCGCGCCGGTTTACGCGCTGTGTATGACGGCTAAGTCGTACCCGCAGCTTGCGAAGTCAGCCGAAAAACTGCGCCGGTTTACCGAGACCATAGAGTACCTGCGCGAAGCGTCCGCGACTATGACGCTTGACCTGTTTTACGACGCGCTTATCGAGTCCACCGGACTTATCCGCGCGCTTGAGGCGAAGCAGTCGGACGACAACATCTCGCGGATTGAGAATATCCGCGAGTTCAAGACGAATATACTCGACTTTATGCGGCGCAATCCGGGCGGCGGGCTCGCGGACTTCCTGTCGGAAATCGCGCTGTTCACCGACCTCGACCGCGAGCAGGAGGACGACTGCGTCGCGCTGATGACTATGCACTCGGCTAAGGGACTCGAGTTTGACACCGTGTTCGTCGTCGGAGCCGAGGACGGGATTTTCCCCGGAATGCGCGCAATCGGCGACGCGGAGGAGCTTGAGGAGGAACGCAGACTCTGCTACGTCGCGATTACGCGGGCGAAGCGGCGGCTGTACTTCGTCGCCGCGCGTCGCAGAATGCTGTTCGGTCAGACGAAAGCGAACCCGGTCTCGTCCTTCGTTGAGGAAATCGCGGCGGAACACCTGAAACGTCCCGACGAGCGCGGCAGGCGCGCCGCGGCGGAAGAGGACTGGTTCGGCGAGAGCGGCGGTTCCCGCGGGTTTGCGCGGCCGTCGTCCGCGCGCGGAAGCGTTTCTCCGCGCAGACCCGCTCCGCCGGAGACGGACGCTCCCGCCGCGCCGGCGGAGCCGGAGGTGCGGTTCGGCGTCGGCGACCGCGTGTCGCACAAGGCGTTCGGCGAGGGTACGGTTACGGGAGTGACGGACTCGGGCGGCGACTCTCTGCTCGAAGTGGAGTTCGGCGACCCGGCAATCGGGCGCAAGCGGCTTATGCGGAAGTCCGCCGCGCCGTATATGAATAAGCTGTAGCGCAAGCGGTTGTGCCGAGACGAACGGGCAAACTCACAGATAGTAAAAAGGCGGGTCTGGCATTGGAATATAATAATGCAACCGGACATATTTATGATATTCAAGGTTACGCCGTACACGACGGACCCGGTATCCGCACAACGGTTTACACAAAGGGCTGCCCTTTGCGCTGCCTTTGGTGCCACAGTCCGGAGTCGCAGTGCTATGAGTTTGAACTAAGCTGTCTGCCAATCAAATGTCTCGGTACCGCCCTGTGCCGAAACGCGTGCATAGACGCCTGTCCCGAGGGCGCAATATCGGCGGACGAGCCGAAAGCCGCCGCTGACGGTTCGGGAATGATACAAAAAGCGAAAATCGACCGCGCAAAATGCACGGGCTGTCTTAAATGCACCGAGGTATGTTTCGCCGGCGCGGTTTACCCCTCGGGTCGGGATACCACGGTTTCCGAAGTTTTCGACCGCGTTATGAAGGACGCCGGATTTTTCAAAAACGGCGGCGGAATAACCGTTTCCGGAGGCGAGGCGATGGCTCAGTTTGATTTCACACTCAATCTCGTGAAAAGACTGAAAGCCGCCGGAATACATATCTGCCTTGATACGACGGGCTATGCCCCCGCCGAACAATTTGAAGCGATACTGCCGTATATCGACCTGTTCCTGTACGACATAAAGCATATGGATTCGGCGAAGCACAGGAGTTTCACCGGCGTCGGAAACGAAATGATTCTCGAAAACGCGCGTTATTTAGCCGGACACGGCGGCGCGCTTCAAATACGCGTCGTCGTTATCCCCAAGCTCACCGGCGAAGAAACCGACCTTAGAAAGACGGCGGAGTTTTGCGCTTCGCTCGGAGGTGCGGTGAAGCTGGTGCAGCTGCTGCCGTATCATAAGACCGGACGTATGAAATACGACCGTCTGGGTTTGCGGTACAAACTTACGAACGTCGAACCGCCGGACGATGATTTTATGCTTAAGACGCTCGAAATGTTCCGGAGCTGCGGGCTGAACGCACAGTTACATTGATAAAATTGCGCCGTAAGGCGCGTGAAGGAGAATCCTATGTCTAATTTCGACGTCCCCGTTTCAGAGCGTATTCAGGCTCTGAAAGACAAACGAGCGCGCATCAACAAGGACCTGCGCTTAAACGTTGAGCGCAACCGCATTATCACGGAGTACTTCAGAGCGCACGAGTACGAATACCCCGTCCTTAAGCACGCGGGTTTTCTATACGAGTGGTGCGCCGCGCGGGAAATCAACATCGACGACGACGATATTTTCCTCGGCGACGCGGGACCTCACACCCGCACCGTTCACTTTGACATTGAACAAACAAGTCAGAGCTGGATACGCTCTTGCTTCGGCGACACCGACGAGAGATTCCGCGGCGCGTGGCAGGTTCCCGGCAGCGTCTGGGTCAGCGACGAAGAGCGCGAATACCTGCTCAAAGCCGCGGATTACTGGGAAGGCAGGGATATAGGCGCGACCGGGCGCGGACTTATGCCTCCCGAGTTCTTTGAACGCTATAAGTACGGCGACATTAACGACGTTACCGGTTCGTATCCGGGGCACTTTAACCCAAACTACGAAAAAGCGGTGCTCGTCGGATTCGGCGCGGTGCGCCGCGAGGCGCTCGAAAAATTAGAGGAAATCAGGAAACATACGACTGCCGATAACGTCCGCTCCGACCTGTTCTACCGCGCCGTGGTCAAGACGTGCGACGGTATCATACTTATGAGCAAACGCTACGCCGCGGGCTGCCGCGAGAAAGCCGCGGTAGCTGTGCCCGAACGCGCCGCCGAGCTTCTTAAAATGGCTGATTCCTGCGACTGGATTATGGAAAACCCCGCGAGAAATTTGTGGGAAGGCATACAGATTATCCTGTTCTATCAGAATCTCATAACGGCGGACGGGACGCATTGGGCGGATTCTCCCGCGCTTATCGACAGCTATCTCGGACCGCTGCTCGAGAACGACGTCGCCGCCGGCGTCTTAACGCCCGAAGGCGCGCAGGAACTTTGCGACGCGTTCCTGCTGCAAATCGGCAATCAGATTATTATGTTTCCGAAACCGTACAACGACCAGCTTATCCAGGCGCATAAGACCGGCAAGACTATGTACGACCTTCAGGGCGGAATGCAGAATATAGCGGCGGGCAGCCTTATCACCCTCGGCGGGCAGAAGACGGACGGAACGGGCGACTACAATCTGGCGACAGAGATGTTTTTGCTGTCCTATTACCGTCTGCGCGTCGCCGAACCGAGCCTTGCGCTGCGCGTCAACAAAGATACCCCGGACCGTATTTGGGAGATTGGCATCGCCTGCTCGAAACGCCTGGGCGGTATGCCGCAGTTCAACAACGACGACATCATTATTCCCGCAATGGTCGAAAAGGGCGTGTCGCTTCAGGACGCCAGAAGATACGGAGTCTTTGGCTGCGTAGAACCTTCCGCCGCCGGCAAGGAATGGTCGATGTCCGCAAACTGCGGGAGCTTCGGCGGCTCGAACGGCGGCTTGGTACAAATGCTGACTATGTGTATTTACGGCAACAAAGACCCTATGACGGGCGCGGACGGCTGGCTGCCCTGCAAAAAGCTGTACGAGTATGAATCCTTTGAGGAATTCAAAGCCGAGTTTGAACGCCAGGTCAAATATAACCTTGACAGCGGCGCGAGAATACAGATATTCAACTCGCTGATTTTTGACACTGCCTGGCCGTGCATTTCCGCGTCCGTTATGCTTGAGGGCTGCATCGAGTCCGGAAAAGACGTAACTTGGGGCGGAGCGAAATACACCGGTCACGGGCTTATGATGAACGCCTGCGCTACTGTCGCGGACAGTATGATGACCGTCAAGAAACTCTGCTTTGACGGGAAAACCGTATCGCTGCGCGAGCTTTACGACGCGCTCATCGGCAACTGGGAAGGTTATGAGCTGCTGCGTCAGAGGATTCTGAACGAAGTGCCGTTCTACGGCAACGACAACGACGAAGTCGATGAACTCGCGGCGTGGGTCTACGACCTCTTCGCGGAGTATAACAACTCGCTTCCGGCTCCGCATAACGGCAAGCTGAATACCGGCGCGCTCGACCTTTACTGGGTCGGCGCGGGAAAACGCGTGTGGGCGACGCCGGACGGCAGAAAGACGGGAGAAACGCTGTCGCCGTCGAGTGACCCGCGGCCCGAAGTCGTTAAAAACGGACCGCTGTCATATGTAAAGAGCGTTTCAAAGCTCCCGTGGCACAAGATAAGGTGCGGCGGCGCGATAAACCTGCGGTTTGACGCAAATTCCGTCCGCGGCGACGCCGCCGCGGCAAAGGTTCGCGAGCTGATTCAATCCTATTTTTCAATGGGAGGTATCCAGTTTCACTTCACGGTGGCGGATACCGAGGTTATGCGCAGCGCGCAGAAGAACCCGCAGGACTATCAGGATTTGATAGTGCGCATCGCCGGATTTTCCGCGTATTTCACGCACTTGCCGTTTGACGACCAGGAGAATTATATCGCGCGTTACGAGTTGGCGGTATAATCGCAGACAGAGTTATATGAATATACAAGACCCGGGTTCCGCCTATAATCGGAACCCGGGTCTTGTGTTTGCCGTCAGTTGCGTTCGACGTGGAACCGGTTTCCCCCCAAGACATTCAGCTCCTGTGTAAATACCGTTTCAGCCGGAGCGTCGGCGCGAACAGTAAAATCGCGGCGGCGGCGTTGACTCCCGCCTGAGCGAGGTTCGGCGGCGCGGCGGCGACTGCGTACGCGAAGTTCCACACGGCAAATTCGTACAGAAAGTATCCCGCGACCATAACAAGCTCCGCCGCGACCGCTCCGACGGCGAAAAACGGCGTCCTGCCGCGCTTTGCGAACAGTACCGCCGTGAGCGCGACGGCGGCTTTTACGACCGCCGTGCCGGGAATATACATAGGATAGCCCTTGAACAAATCGGCGAGCGCGGAGCCTACCCCGGCGGCGGCAACGGCGGGTAAACCGACTACGGAGGATGCTAAAAGTATCGCGAGGTCGCCGAGGTTGACATAGCCGGCTCCGGGAACCGGAACCGAGAGAAACATCGTAAATAAGCATATCAGCGCGGCGAATACTCCCGACAGCGCAAGGGTTTTTGTGTTGGTTTTCATAGCTGGTTGTCCTTCCCGTATATCTCCGCGATATTTTTTTTGAAGCTCTCAAACGCGCCGCGCTCAATTGCTTCGCGAATCTCGCTCATCAGGTTGTTGTAAAACCACAGATTATGCGTAACCGCGAGCCGCAGTCCGAGCATTTCGCCGCACTTGAACAGGTGCCGCAGGTACGCGCGCGAGTGCTTCGCGCAGACCGGACAGCCGCAGCTTTCGTCTGCCGGCGCGCCGTCCGTCTCGTAACGCGCGTTTTTTATGTGTATAACGCCGCGGCTTGTGAAAAGCTGACCGTGTCTGCCGTTCCGCGCCGGAAGCACGCAGTCGAACATATCCACGCCGCGGGCGACCGCTTCGACGATGTTCGCCGGAGTGCCGACGCCCATAAGGTAACGCGGCTTATCCTCCGGCGCAAGCTCGTTCACCGCTTCGATAACGCCGTACATTTCCGAGTGCGACTCGCCGACGGCAAGCCCTCCGATTGCGTATCCGGGGAGGTCAAGCTCCGCTATGCGGCGCATATGCTCGCGGCGTATGTCAAGCTCCGCCGCGCCCTGGTTGATACCAAACAGCAGCTGTCCGGGATTTACCGCGTCCTCCCGCTGGATTTGGCGCAGCCATTCGTCCCGGCAGCGCACGAGCCAGCGGAACGTCAGCTCCGCGGACTTCGCGATGTACCCGCGCGGCGACGGGATTTCCACGCACTCGTCGAACGCCATCGCGACGTCGCTTCCGAGGTTCGCCTGTATGCGTACGCTGTCCTCCGGCGACATAAAGATGCGCCGTCCGTCAACGTGCGAGCGGAACGCGACGCCCTCTTCGGTGATTTTGCGCAGTCCCGCGAGCGAGAATATCTGAAACCCGCCGCTGTCCGTGAGTACCGGCGCGTCCCACGCCATAAATTTGTGCAGTCCGCCGAGTCCGCGGATTACCCCGTCGCCCGGTCGAATGTGCAGATGATATGTGTTTGACAGCTCTATCTGGCAGCCGATTCCGGCGAGGTCCGCTGAATCCAGTCCGCCCTTGACCGCCGCCTGCGTCCCTACGTTCATAAAGCACGGAGTTTCAACGTCTCCGTGCGCCGTGTGCAGCGTCCCGCGTCTCGCGGAACCGTCGGCGGTGCGCAGTGAAAAAGAGTGCAGAGCGGTTTACCCTAACAATGTTGATATGTATTATTTTATCACGCGCGTTCCGGTCTGTCAAGCGTAACTTAAAGCGGCGCGCCCGCATAGTATAGGCAAGTCAAAGCCGTGCGGGTTAAGCGGCGAAAGAACGCGCTTTTCGCAAATAAGCCGCAAAAAGCAAATTTTCGCTGACCGGAGCTCGCGGGAGTATATCCGTATCCGCGGGTGAACGGGTTTTCGCGCCGCGTTCCCCGCGACGCAATCACGGAGCGGCGGTAGGATTTATCCGACCGGGCGGCAAATGCAGGAGGTATCATTATGTGCGGAATCGCGGGACAAATCTCGCGCGACGCGGGCGTTATCGAATCGCGGCGCGGCTCTTACGACGCAATGCGCGACGCTCTGCGACGGCGCGGACCCGACCAGGACGGCGTTTACATAAGCGGCAACGCCGCGCTTATACACACGCGACTCGCGGTAATCGACATTGAAAACGGGCGGCAGCCGATGATTTTCGAGCGCGGAACCCGCCGGTACATACTCGTCTACAACGGCGAACTTTACAACACGGACGAACTGCGCGGCGAGCTTTCCGCGCTCGGACACCGCTTCAAAACGCGCTCCGACACCGAGGTGCTCGGCGAGGCGTACCTCGAATGGGGCGGCGGCTGCGTCAGGCGGCTCAACGGTATATTCGCGTTCGCGGTCTGGGACGAAGCCGAGCGCAGACTCTTTATGGCACGCGACCGAATCGGCGTGAAGCCGCTGTTTTACGCGCAGCGCGGCAGCTCGCTCATATTCGCTTCGGAGCTTCCGGCTCTCGTCGCGCACGAGGATATTGAGCCGGTAATCGACTCCGGCGGAGTCTCCGAGCTGCTGCTGCTCGGACCCGGGCGGACGCCGGGCTGCGGCGTTTTCCGCGGCGCAGAAGAGCTTCTGCCCGGACAGTGCGCGGAGTACGAGCTTACCGGCAGACTGTGGAAGTGGACGTACTGGAGCCTTGCGGACCGCGAATGTACCGACAGCTTCGATACCGCGGTCGATACGACGCGGTACCTCGTCACGGACGCGATAAAGCGTCAGCTCGTAAGCGACGTGCCGGTCTGCACGTTTCTGTCCGGCGGACTTGATTCGAGTATAATCTCCTCGGTCGCCGACGGTTATCTCGCGGAGCGCGGCGAAAGGCTGCGCACGTTTTCCGTAGGCTACCGCGACAACGCGAAGTATTTCACCGCCGGAAAGTTCCAGCCGAACAGCGACGAACATTATATCGAAGCGATGACCGAATATCTCGGCGCGGAGCATTTCGACGTGACAATCGACACGCCGGAGCTTGCCGGCGCGCTCTTCCCCGCCGTCGATGCGCGCGGACTGCCCGGAATGGCGGACGTGGACTCGTCGCTGCTGCTGTTCTGCCGCGAAATCAAGCGTCACGCGACTGTCGCGCTGTCCGGCGAGTGCGCCGACGAAATCTTCGGCGGCTACCCCTGGTACCGCGACAAGAGCGTCCGCGCGGCTTACGGTTTCCCCTGGGCGCAGAGTACGGCGCGGCGGCAGTCGTTTCTTGAACCGCGCTTCGCCGTTGACGGCGCGGAGTATATCGACTCGCGTTACCGCGCGACTCTTATGAAAACCCACGCGCTGCCCGGACTGTCGAAAGACGAACTGCGGCTGCGCGAAATGGTAAATCTCAACTTTATGTGGTTTATGCAGACGCTGCTCGACCGCAAGGACCGTATGTCGATGTACTCCGGACTGGAGGTGCGCGTCCCGTTCTGCGACTACCGCATCGCGGAGTATCTGTACTCGCTTCCGTGGGCGTATAAAGACCGCGGCAACACGGAAAAGGGCTTGCTCCGCGAAGCCGTGCGCGGACTGCTGCCCGACGAGGTGCTGTGGCGCAAGAAGTCGCCGTACCCGAAAACCCACAACCCGGAGTACCGGCGTATCGTGTCCGCGCAGCTCGAAACGCTGCTCGGAACGGACGCTCCGCTGTTTCAGATTGTGCGGCGCGACGCGCTCCGCTCGCTGCTGAACGAGACCGACGCGCAGCCCTGGTACGGTCAGCTTATGGCTGTGCCGCAGACGATAGCGTACTTCCTGCAGCTCAACTACTGGCTCGAGCGGTTTAACGTGCGCGTGGTCGTGTGAGCGTGTGCGGAAAGCCGTCACGGCTCGCGCCCGCAGGCGCGTTCCCCGTGCGGGCTTCGCGAGCACAGCGCGACGGTCAGATTCATTCCGACCAAGCGGATAATCTCGCTAAAACCCCGCAACCCACACCGGCTGCCCGGTGTATTCTTTCGGCGTTTCCTCGTCGCGCAGAACGCGCAGCGCGCCGAGCGCGAGTGCCTGCGTCTCAAACTCGCCGGGCAGTACGGCGACGCGCGCAATCCAGCCCGCGCGCTCCTCTATCAGCGCGGTGAACCCGCGCTCGTTCGCGATTCCGCCGGTGAGGATTATCGCATCGACTTCCCCGCGGAGCGCGACCGCCATCGCGCCGATGTGCTTCGCCACCTGATACGCCATACCCGCGCAGTAGAACTCCGCGCGGCGGTCGCCTTCCCGCGCGAGCCGCCATACCTTGCGGAAGTCGGACGTACCGAAAACGTCCGTAAGCCCGCCGAGCCGGTTGAGCCTGTCTTTCAGCGTTTTTTTGTCGTACTCTCCGGAGAACGCGAGGTCGAGTACGGCGGCGTACGGCAGCTCTCCCGCGCGCGTCGGGGTCATAGGTCCGGTGCCGCGGATTATATCGTTCGAGTCGGTCATACGCCCTTTTCCGTGCGCCGTGACCGAAATGCCGCCGCCGAGGTGCGCGACGACGAGGTTCGCGTCCTCATACCGCAGACCGTTCGCGGCGCAGAAGTCGCGCGCCGCAGCCTTTTGGTTCAGCGCGTGGACGTGGCTCTCGCGGTACACTCCGCGCAGTCCGGCTGCCCGGGACACTTCGTCGAATTCGTCCGTGTCCGGCGGATCGACGACGAACGCGCGTCCTCCGTAAGCGTCGGCGAAACGCTTCGCTATCTGCGGCGACAGCTGCGCCGGGTGCGTACCGTTAATCCCGCGCGACGCGTGGTCGAACAGCAGCTCCGTGACCTCGTACACTCCGCCCTCGCAGGAGGCGAGTCCGCCGCCGCGCCCGGAGAACGCACTGATTTCCCGAAGCTGAACGCCGCGCCGGAGCAGCTCCCGGAGTATCTCCGACTCGCGGAACCCGAGCTGCGACTGCACGGTCGGGAACGACGCGAGCGTCTCCGCGCCGTGCGCGATACTCTCCGCGAAAAGCTCCGTTTCGTCGTCGTAAACCGCGATTTTCGTGGATGTCGAGCCGGTGTTAATCGTCATTATAAGCATTTTATCACTCCCGGACGTCTTGTTTAGTGTCCCGCGCTACGCCTGATTCGCGGCGGCGAGCGCAATCGAATACAGCTTGTCGTCAGCCGGCGCGCTACGCGAGGTCATAACGACCGGGATTTTCGCGCCGAGCACGGTACCCGCCGTGCCGCAGCCGCCCCACTGCGTCAGAGCTTTGACGAGCGCGTTCCCCGCGACGATGTCGGGTACGACGAGCAAATCCGCGTCGCCCGCGACCGGCGAGCTCCAGCCCTTTATATCCGCCGCGGTCTTGTCCGTCGCGAGGTCGAACGACACGGGTCCCTCGAGTATGCAGTCGCGGATTACGCCGTTTTCCCACAGTTTTTTCAGCTCCGCGGCGTCGAGCGACGCGCGCACCCGCGGATTCACGCGCTCCGTGTCCGCGAGTACCGCGACTTTCGGCAGTTCGATTCCGGAGAACCGCAGCAGCGAGACGGCGTTCGCGATGATTTCCGTCTTTGCCGCGGCGTCCGGGGATTCGTTCATACCGAAGTCCGTGACCGCAATCAGCTTGTGGTACGCCGCCGGGTTGAAAAACGCGCAGACGGACAGTCTCCCCGCGCCGCGCAGTCCGTTTTCCCGCGCGACGACCGCGCCGAGAAACGACTGCGTGTCGATTGCGCCTTTCATAAGCGCGTTCGCGCGTCCGGACTTTACGTCGGCGACGGCGGCGGCAAGCGCGCCGCGTCCCGACTGCGCGCCGGCAATATAGAAGTCCTCCGCGCCGAGCCTTGACAGTATCTCCCGGATTTCTCCCTCGCAGCCGTAAAGTCTTGCGTCCGCGAAGCCGAGCTTCCGCGCGCGGACTACGGCGGCGAGCGTGTTTTCCTCCTGCGCCGCGACGACCGCGAGCGTGGGGGGCTTTTTTGTGCGCGCCGCCGCGACTATGTCGTCAAGCGTCCTGAATGTCATTTATACGTCTCCCGAGAGCGGCAAGCCCGCTTTCAAAATCGAGTCCGAACCGCGGGTCGGAACCCGCCGCCGCGGTGCGCTTCACGCATTCCGCCGTAAACCCGACCGCGTCGGCGACCGCGCTCTCTATGCTCCTGCCGCGCAGTACCGCTCCGGTCAGTACGCTCGCGAACACATCGCCCGCGCCGGGAAACGTTCCGCGTTCGGCGGGAGCGAAGCGGAACTCCGCGCGCGCCGATTCCCGCCCGAGTACGCCCGCGCCGAGCTTATCGCCGCGCCGCACTCCGGTGAGCACGGCGGCTCCGCGCGTTACGTCCCGCAGAGCGAACAGCGTATCTTCGGCTTGCGCCTCCGAGACGTCCTCTCCGGCGTACTCCCGCCCGGTGAGCAGAGACGCTTCGGTGATGTTCGGCGTGATTATGTCCGCGGCGGCGCACAGCCCGCGCATTTTGTCCGGGAATCCCGCGGGAAGCCTCGAGTAAAGCCGTCCGCCGTCCGCCATTACGGGGTCGATTACGACGAGCGCGCCGTCCGCGCGGAGCGTTTCCGCGATTTCGCGCACAGCCTCAAGCTGCGCCTCCGAGCATATGTATCCGGTGTACAGCGCGTCGAAGCGCACGCCGAGCGCGCGCCAGTGCGCGAACATCGCGCGGGCGTCCTCCGTCAGGTCGCGGAACGTGTAACCCGAGAGCCCGCCGGTGTGTGTGCTTAAAACCGCGGTCGGCAGGACGGAACATTCCGTGCCGAGCGCGGAAATTATAGGCAGCGCGACGGTCAGGCTGCACTTTCCCACGCCGGAAATGTCGTGTACCGCAAGAACGCGCTTCACTTCGCGCCCCGCTTTAACACGCGGTTGCAGAACACGGTTCCGGCGGCAAGCGTTACCACTAAAGCCGCGGCGAGCGTTATGCGTACCGCGCCCGGGATTTTCGCGTCGTTCAGCATACAGTACTCGTACAGCGCGAGACCCGCCGTAACCTCCGCTTTAGCTATGGCAAGCATAACGCAGAACGGCGCGGTTACGGCGGTATTCTCCGTGCCTTTTTTAGGAATTACTATCAGTTCGTAGCCCGTGAACATCAGAAAATAGAAAATATGCGAGGCGAATGCGGTAAAAAACGCGCTCTTGTCGGCGTACTTTGACGGCTCGCCGGCAAAGCTGAAGCGCGTCGGTATCGTATCGGGCGCGCCGCCGTAGAATTTGACGGGTACGGCAATGAGCGCGGCGAGACATACGAGCGCGATAACCTCCGCCGCGACGTGCGGCGCCGTCGGTTTATATCTATATTTCATAGTCGCTCCTCTCCGGCTTGTCGGTGACGACGTGAACGTGCGGGTACGCGAATCTGACGTCCGCTTCCGCGAAGCCGCGCTTGATTTCAAGCAGCAGCTCGCTTTTGACGTTATACAGCGCGGTCGCGTCGTCCCCGTAAATTCTCGCGCGGAGCAGTATCGCGCTGTCGGTGAAGTCTTTTACCATAGCGTTGGGCGACTCTCCGCTTTTGCTCGTATAACCCGGGTGCGAGACGATTGCCGTCCGGATTATCTCCATCGCGCGGTGAACGTCGCTCTCGTACGTCACGGAGAGGAGAATAGGCAGATTGACGCGCACTTCGCGGTTCGACCAGTTTTCTATAAGCCCGCGGTTGAGCAGCGAGTTCGGGATAACCACGAGACGGTTTTCAAACGTGCGTATTATCGTGTGTCTGAGATTCGTCTCCTCGACGAAGCCGTTGATGTCGTGGTCGATGAATCTGATGAGGTCGCCGACGCGGAACGCGTGGGTCAGCATCAGGATAACGCCGGACGCGAGGTTGCCGATCGGCTCCTGACACGCGATTGAGAGAATGACGGCGATTATCCCGGAACCGGCGAGCGTTTTGTTAAGCGCGTCCTGCGCGTTGCCGGAAATCATACTGAGCACGCCCCATACGCCGACCGCCGCCGTAAGCGTGTAGCGTATGAGCTGAACGACGTTGATGTTCCGCCGCGTGACAATGCGTCTCCTGACGAGCTTGCGCGTGACCGCGTTGATGAGCAGAATCAGCAGCACCGCGACTATGAGCGTCACGCCGACGCGCACGGCGGCGGCGTAGCCGGAGTCGCTCTCGATTCCGAGCAGGTTCAGAAGCAAGTTCATTATTTCACCCTCCGCCGAACTTTCTCACACTGATACTCTACTACTTTTCTTCAGCCGTGTCAACATTTTAATGTTATCCGCATACAGCCGGGCAAAGCCTTCCGGGTATGCTCAAGCCGGTATGCCGCGGCGGAGCTTTGCGCCCGCCGTAATAAAATGCGCTCTGATTGCGTCAAAAAAACCGTTCGACGAACTTTGATTTTTCTCGCGCCGGATTTTGGTATAATTGTCAGAGTCCGGTACTCTCAAACCGCCGGACGCGAGAAAATAAGCATTGGAGGAAAACAGAGTGAAACTGAGAAAACGCCTGCTCGTATCCGCGGCTGCCGCCGCCATCGCGACCGCGCTCGTTCTCGCCGACATATCGGCGGTATACCCCGCCGCTAAAAACCGCGTGACCGTGATTATCGAAAACGGAACGTTCAGCTCCCGCTTCAGGGCGGAGCTGATTTCGAGCACGACTTTCGTGTCGGTCCGCGAGTTCTCGCTCGAAATGGGCGCGGCGTCCGTCACCCAAAACGGAAACACGATAACCGTTTCCGCGAACAATCAGATTATGCAAATCACCGCCGGCAAGGAGTACATAGTCGCGAACGGGAGGTACATCTACAACCGAATGGGCTGCCGCGTCGTCGGCGGCGAAATCAGCGCGCCAATCCGCGTACTGTCGGAGGCGTTTTCCGCCGGCGTGGAGTGGCAGTCGAAGGAGCGCACGGTCCGCGTCTATCCGGCGGAGGGATTCCCTTCCTCCGCGAGTTACCCGCGCGAAGAGCTTTACTGGCTGTCGCGCATCGTCTCCGCCGAGGCACGCGGGGAGAGTTTCGAGGGGAAAATCGCGGTCGCGAACGTCGTCTGCAACCGCGCCGCGTCCGACCTGTTTCCCGACGGGATAAAAGACGTGATTTTCGACAAACGCTTCGGGGTGCAGTTCTCCCCCGCCTACAGCGGCTCGATATACAACACTCCGAGCGAGGACTGCGTCGCCGCCGCGGCAATCGCGCTCGGCGGAACCTCCGTCGTCGGGGACAGTCTGTTTTTCTCAAATAAAAAGAACAGCTGGGCTTCGCGCAACCGCGCGTTCGCGCGCGAAATCGGCGGGCATTACTTCTATTACTGACCGGTACTTGCCGCTCGGTCGGCAGAGCCGTGCTGTCGCTCAAAATTTTTCGCACTCTGCGGAGTGCGGGACGCTTTCCCGGGGGACTACAGGGGCTTCGCCCCTAAAGCCCCCCGGACCCCCCTTACCCCT
>JAITNK010000087.1 GCA_031290515.1 Oscillospiraceae bacterium | reverse complement strand
CGCCATTGTTGACAGCAATACCGCAAGCGAGAGCAGAATGGACACAGGCTTGCGCAGCTTTGTTATGCCGGCTTGAAATCGCATAACGGATACCTCCTGATGAAAATTGGGGAGCCGCCGGATCCGCGTTTCGGAGAGTACCTCTCCGAAACGCTCTGTGCCGCGGCACAGAGCGTGGGACATTATATTATGTTGTACGCCGGGTTCGTCCGGCGGGGCGGTAAAATAGTTACAAAGTTGAAACTTTTACTAACGAAATAATACTCCATATTTTTAGAAAAGTCAATTAACCGGAAAAAATTTCCTCTACCCCCCCCCCCCCCCCCCCGCAAGCTCCTGCTATTGCTCGTTTTTTGAAGTTTTAGACCTAAAATAGTCGGTTACATTTGCACAAACGGCGAAAAATTTTTTAGTTATATTTTGTCGATTGCGTTCATTATCGTGTCGAAATTGTAAACTGCGGAGGTTTCCGGCGGCTTCCGCAAAACATACGTCGGAGCGCGTGTTACCGCGCTCCGCTGTATTATTGTCCGCGACATTGTCCGCCCGGTCGGCAAAGCCTCCCGTCGCTCCGTGCTTGCGGCGTTGCTCCCGCGAAGTCTAAGACTGAAGCTCTGCCTTTTTGCAGCTTTTTCGCGAAAAAGCGCGTAGCCTACGCTTACCCCACGCGTCCTTCGCGCCCAAGCACGCCCCGCGCTACTTGTCGCAGGTAATCGACTTCGCTTCGCGGTAGCCCTCCGGCGGTTCGAGACTGTCCGGAGGGAAGAACTCGTCTACCGGGAACTTGATTTTCGAGAACAGGCTGCACGCGTCGTCCTCGCCGCCGCCGATGCACTCTTTCTGCGGCACAAAGTAGTCGTAGCTCGGCATAAGCAGCTGCGTGTCGCGCTCGAGCCTTACGATTGAGAACTGCCCGAGCGTGACGTAGATGTGACGGCTCGCCGCCTCGAAAAACAGGTCGCCGCCGAACGTCTCGTGAATCTGGTCGGGTACCTCGCCGACGTTTGAGGCGTACGGCGCGGGCGAATTCGGCGCGTTCGGACCGCTCCAGTTGCCGCCCTTGTCGTTGTTGTCGCACACGTCGTAAACGCGCATTCCGAGGACGATCGGATCGACCGCCTCGATGACCGCCGTCGGGAGGTTGTTGTACTCGAGCGTACGGAATTCGTCTCCGCCGAGTACGGTTTTTGAGGTGAAGATTTTTGCGTTGCCCTCGCTGCCGAAGAGAATGACGCGCTTGTCGAACACGGTGAGTCCGCTGATTTCGAGCGGCTTGCCGACCATAGTGTACGCTTCGCCGCGCACCTTGTAGTAGAAGCGAATGTCCACCGCGTAGTACCCGCGGTTGAACGTGACCTCCTCGACGTCGATGTGGACGTAGAGCAGCCTTGCGTTTTTCGCGCGGACGGATACCGCGTTATCGACGATGCGCTGTGACTCGCGCGTGAGATAAAGCCGCAAATCCTCAATGCAATCTTTGTCGCGGCAGGAATCGAAGATTTTTTTCGTATGTACGCTGACAGCCTCTCTGACAGAGGTGTTGTCAGGAACGGGACCCGGGATGACTTTTTCCGTCATTGACGCATATCCTCCTTGTTTGGATTACGGTGTATTTTATGCCGCCGCGCCGCGGTATGTGCGGAAAAAACGGAAACGGCTGAGTAACGCCGCTCAGCCGTCCGTATATTTTAATGAATTATCCGCGCCCGCGGATGCGTTTACCGCGCGGGCGTGCAGGCGCGGTAAATAAGTCAATTCTCTTCAATCCGCTCCGCGATGTATTTCAGATACGCGAGCGCGCGCGACTCCGCCTTGTCCCGGAGCGCGATTCCCTCGACGCGCATACCGCGCAGCGAGATATACAGGTTCACAGCGGCTTTCAGCGCGCGGACGCAGTCGGGCTTGCCGTACGACGCGAGCGTCTCCGCGAGACGGAGCGACTCCTCCGGCGCGTCGCGCTCGATATAACGCACGCCCTGCGGCGGCTTTCCGTGCTGAATCTGAAGCATAGGTCCGAGTACGTTGACGCGCAGAAAGTCGAGCGAGCTTATCGCGTCGAACAGCTCGCCGCGCCCGATACGCGTCGCCGCGTAATGCACCCAAATCCAGAAACGGTCTTCGTACCACTGCAAATCCGGTTCAGGACGCTCCGCCGGCTTCGACGACAGAGCTTCCGTAATCGCGCCCTGCCGCTCGAATATGACGACCGGGTTTTCGTACCGCTCCGCCGCGCCGTCCGGCGGCAGAAAATACAAATCGACGTGCAGCAGCGGCTCGTCGTACAGGCAAATCAGAAGCTCCGGACGCTGTATATGCTCGCCGGTGAACCCCGCGAGCAGCTTGCCGAGCCGGGCGGCGATCGCCGTGCGCTCCGCGAGTACGGCTTCGTACTGCGCCGGGTCGACCGCGACGATGAACGTCAGCCCGGAAAATTCGTCCATTCTGTCGCGCCGGATATACGAGCCGCCGAGCGCGACTCCGACGACGCGTTCGTCGCGCTTCAGAATCGGCAGCGCGTGGTTAATAAAAGACTGCTGTCCTCCGGTTATCATAAAGTTCGCTCCTTCGGGCAAAGCCCGTTATTAGCCGCCCGGTCGGGCGAAGCCCTCCCGCGCTCCATATTTTTCGCCGTATGCGGAACATAATTGTTAACGCTTAATCAGAAACCGTCTCAGCGTCCGGCGGACAGCGTTTCGTTCATACTGCCGGTGCGGTACCCGAGCAGGTCGAGCGCGGCGTATGTAAAGCCGAAACTTTTCAGTTTGTCGCCGATTTTGACCCGCGTCCCGGCTTCGCGCGTGATGAACGCGATACCCGCGTCGTCCGTTTCAATCCGCGCCGTGGTGCCGTGGTGACGTACGCGCACCTGCCGCAGTCCGAGGTCGAGCAGATACTGCTCCGCGTTGTCCACCTGCGCGAGCTTTTCCTCCGTCAGCGTCTCGCCGTACGGGAAGCGCGACGCAAGACAAGCAAAGCTCGGCTTATCCCAAGTCGGAAGTCCTCGCGCCTTTGACAGCTCGCGAATCTCGGACTTCGTAAGCTCCGCGCCGCGCAGCGGCGACAGGACTCCCTGCTCGCGAATCGCGGTAAGTCCGGGGCGGTAGTCGCCCTCGTCGTCCTTGTTGGAACCCTCCGCGACGAATTCCACGCCGTTGTCGCGGGCGAGCTGCCAGATTTTCTCGAACAGTTCCGTTTTGCAGAGGTAACAGCGGTTTTCCGGGTTCTCGCGGAAGCCCTCGATGTCAAGTTCCTCGCTTTCCGCGATGAAGTGGCGGATACCGTTCTTTTCGCAGAATTCTTTCGCGCTGCGAAGTTCCCGCGCGGGGAAGCTGCAACTTTTCGCGGTGACGGCGGAGACCCTGTCCCCGAGTACGTCTTTCGCGGAGGTCAGCAGAAACGTCGAGTCAACGCCGCCGGAAAAGGCGACGAGCAGACTCGGAAGCCCCGCGAGCGAAGCGCGGAGCGCGTTGTTTTTTTCGGTTGTCGTCATAGCTGCGGTTGCCATATATGATACCTGCCTTGTTTGCATTTACTCTATTCTACCATTATCCGCGAATTCGCGCAACATATTTTTCAGCTCGCCGGGATTCCGCGCCCGCCGCATATGCGCGTAATGCTCCGGAAACAGCGCGCGGTACCGCGCGGAGGTAAAACGGTCGTCCGCGAAAACGACTGCGCCGCGGTCATTTTCTGTGCGGATAAGCCGACCCGCAGCCTGCAAAACGCGCTGCAGGCCCGGATAGGTGTACGCCGTGTCGTAGCCGAATTTTTCGCGCAGAATCTCGGACTCCGCGTCTATGCCCGGAAGCCCGGTGCCGACGATTGTAATGCCGACGACGTCCTCGCCGACAAGGTCGATGCCCTCGGAAAACACTCCGCCGAGTACGCAGAACGCCGTGAAGCCGTCTCCGCGCCCGCCGAATTTCGCGATGAACTCCTCGCGTCCGGCGACCGTCATTCCCGGGCTTTGGATAATGTACGGAAGTTCGGAATACAGAAGTAAAAATTCTTCAAACACTTCGCGCATATATCCGTATGACGGAAAAAACGCTATTCTGTTGCCGGGACTTGACCGCTGTGATATAGCAATAATGTCTGCAACCGCGCGCTTCGACTTCTGCCGGTCGCGGTACCGCGCGGAGACGAAGCCGAGCGCGACCGGCAGAAAATTCTCCGCCGGGAACGGCGACGGCAGTTTAAGAAACCGCGCTCCGTCCCGCGCGCCGAGCGCGCCGGCGAAGTAGTCCGACGGCGTAAGCGTCGCGGAGAAAAACACCGCCGCGCGCGCCGGTTCGAGCCGTTCGCGCAGTTCCGCGGACGGGTCGGCGCAGAACAGCTTTACGGAAACGTCCGCGCCGGCGACGCGCGTGATTGCCGCGTACCGCTCGGAGAAACGCTCCGCCGCCCGGAGGAAGCTCTGCGCGCCGAAAAACAGGTCGAGCAGCGCGGGGGAGACCTCGCCGCCGTCCGCCTGATACAGGCTCACCGCGTCGGTCAGTTTCGACAGCGCGGCGGGCAGCTTGTCCGGCACCTCGTCCGACACGAAAGTCTCAGACGCCGCGCTCTCCCGAATCGCGAGAAACGCGCGGCTGACGGCGTTTACCGCGCTCCGCAGCGTCTTAGCGGCAGACGGCGCGGACTTCGGCAGCGTCTTTTTCGCCGCGAGCACCGAGGATTTTTTAAGCTCCGCGGAGTACATATCCCTCGCGCGGTCGGGAAGACTGTGCGCTTCGTCGCACAGAAAGACGTAATCGCGCGCGCCGTCCGCGAAAAACCGCTGAAGCCGGACGGTCGGGTCGAACGCGTAGTTATAGTCGCAGATAATTATGTCGGCGTACAGCGCGAGGTCGAGCGAAAGCTCAAACGGACACACGCAGTGACGCTCCGCAAGCTCCGAAATAAGCTCGCGCGGGAACAGGTCGTGTCCGCGCAGAGCGTCGTATGCCGCGTCGTCAACGCGGTCGTAGTGACCGCGCGCCCGCTCGCAACGCTCGGGATCGCATTGCCGGATTTCGAGCGGACAAATCTTGTCCCGCGCGGTGATTACGACCGTTTTCGCGAGCAGTCCCGCGCCGCAGAGGCTCTTCGCGGCGGCGTATGCCGCCGCGCGCCCGGTCTCTTTCGCCGTGAGGTAAAACGCTTTCGCCGCAAGCTCTTTCCCGAGCGCGCGGACTGCCGGGTACAACGCCGCCATCGTCTTGCCGAGTCCCGTCGGCGCGTCCGCGAACAGGTCGGTACCGTCGCGCACCGCGACGTATACCGCGCGGGCGAGCTTACGCTGACCTCCGCGGAACTCTCCGTAAGGAAACGGCAGATTCGCGGCGGTCGCGATAAGCTCCGCGCGGTGAGTATCCTCAAACCGCGCCCACCGCACGAGCTTCGTAAGCAGCGAAACGAACCACTCCGTAAGCTCGCGCCGCGTGTGACGCTTCACGATGCGGCGCAGTTTCCCGCTGTCCGCCTGACAGTATGTGAGCTGCGTCGAAATCTCGTCGAGCGAGTTGAGTTCACAGTAAATGTACGCGTAAATCATCGCCTGCGCGCGGTGCGCCGGGGACAGGTCGTCCTCGATTGCGTCGATGTTCCGCAGCGTCGTCTTTATCTCGTCCACCGCTACGCCGCCGTCCGCCGTGATAATACCGTCGGCGCGCCCGGACACCTGAAAGCACACGCCGTCCGCAATGCACTGCGTCTTAAGCGTGACCTCCGGCTTATAACCGTCCCCCGCGAGCGACTGGAGCAGGCGGTGCAGCCGCGCGCCCTCGAGCGGTTTGACTCCCGCCTGACGGCGCGCGTCGATGTCGCCGCTGCGCGAGGCGGACTCCGCAAGTTCCCGCGCGGATAGTTTTTTAATGAGCATATACCTGTACTTGCCGCCCGGTCGGCGGAGCCTCCTTTCGCGCTTAAGTTTCGGCAAACCGCCGGCGGGGCGGGAGCGCGGCGCGGCTTTGCCGGACGTCCGGTCGCATACCGCCGCCGCCGTATACGCAGTATACCGCATACCGGCGCGATTTGCAAATGCCGACATACTTTTCCCGCAAAAAGTTTAAGTTTGACAACGGCGTTACTATATGCTAAAATGATACGATTAGAGTATGTTATGCCGTATTCATAGATATAAATCAAAGTTTGGGGTGGGAGGCGCGAAAAATGTCGGTGCTTCTGGCATTGTTTTTCGGTATTATCACCGCCGCCGGCGCGTATATCCCCGCGTCCGTAAGCGGTCATCTGTCGCTTTTTGAAAAGCTGTTCTCCGTAAAACTTCACACGCAGTCGCTGGTTCTGCTCGGCGTTATGCTCGAAACCGCGTCGCTCGGCGCAATTATAATAGTGTACCGCCGTGATATTCTGCAGATTGCCCGCGACACCGCGGCTTACATAAACCCCGACACGCGCCCCGAAAAAATCCCGCAGAACGTCCGCACCGCGTTTCTGCTGACCGCGGCGACCGCGCCGCTTGTTCCGGCGATTTTCCTGCTCCGCGCGTTTCAGAATATATTCCTCAACTTCACCGTTGTGAGTCTCGCGTTCATCGTGTCCGGCGTAGTCATCTACGCGGCGGAGAAAATGACGTCGCCCGGGAAAAAGAAAGCGTCGCGCCTCGGCTTCGGCACCGCGCTGCTGCTCGGACTGGCGCAGGTCGCCGCGCTTATCCCGGGACTGTCCCGCCTCGCGGTTACGACTTCGGCGGCGCGCGCCGCGGGAATCGAAAAAGAGTCCGCACTCCGGTTCTCATACCTGCTGTCGATACCCGCGATTTTCGGTTCGCTCATACTGTCGGTCGTATCGGCGGTCCGGGCGAAAATTGACTGGAGCGTTTTTCCCGCGTATTTTGCGGGTTTCGCCGTCGCGCTCGTACTCGGCGTTTTCGCAATACGGTTCGCACAGAGGGTCTGGAAGTCCGAAAAGCTCGTCTACAGCGCATATTACAGCGCGGGACTCGGAATTTTGATATTCCTCGGCTCTCTGTTGTTCTGATATTGTCCGACCGGGCGGCTGATTGCGACTTAATGAGGTACATATGCCAACGGCAAAAAAATCCGCGCAGACGAAAAAAACGAATACAAAACCGCAGTCGAAGCCGCAGCCGAATCAGGCGGTTTCGGCTGCGGCTTCCGGGCGCGCTCCGCGAAAGCCGGTGCGGCGCGGAGCAGGCGCGCTCGTCTGCCTGCTGCTCTCGGTGTTCGCGTTCATCGGGTACTCGACGAGCGGCGCGGTTTTCATCGCGTTTCTGCGCGAAACCGTTCGCGGACTGACCGGCGCGGCGTTTTATCTGCTGCCGCCGCTGCTGCTCTACTGTTCGTTCATACTCGCGTTTCACCGCGGAAGACCGGTCGCGCTGCGCGTTTTCGCGTCGCTTATGCTGACCGTGTCGCTCGGCGCGCTGATTCACCTCATCGGGCAGAGCGGGAAATACGAATTTTCGCGCGGCATTTTCAAAGAACTGTGGGCAGGCGGGCAGGCGGGAATCCACGGCGGACTCGCCGGAGGGCTGATTGCCGTTGCGCTCGAGAAATTCGTCGGACTCGCCGGCGCGATTGCCGTTATCGCGATTCTGACGGCGTTCCTGCTGCTCGCGTCGTCCGGACACTCCGTCGCGGACATTTACGACGCAGTAAAGAACCGTCCGCGCCGGGAGTATGAGCCGGAGCCGCCGCGCCCGAAGCCGGAGACTTACGCCGCCGAATACCCGCCGCACATAGAGCCGCCCGCGAAAACTAAACGCCGCCGCCGCGCGATTGACATTCCGTACGGAAAGTCCGCGCCGAAAGCGGAGGACCCGGTCGCGGAAACCGACCCCTACACGATACACGAGCCGGAGGAAACCCCGCCGGTGATACTCGCTTCGGCGCAGGACGCGGAGCCGGAGGAAATTCACCGCGGTATGTCGGTGGACATTCCGTTTCTGTACGACACGGAGCCGAAAATCACGCCGAGAGCGTCGCCGCCGTTGCCGTCGCGAATCTCGGACATCGAGACAATCGAAATGCGCGACGCGGAAATACCGGTCAAGACAGAAGAGCCGGAGCCGGAGTTCGTCAAGCCGAAGTCCGCGCCGCGCCCGAAACCCGTCGCGCGCGACCCGGGGGACACGGCGGACTACCGCTTCCCGCCGCTCGACCTGCTCGGGCAAAGCTCGCCGTTACAGCAGGGCGGAGCCGACGAGGTGAGAAGCAATACGGAGCGGCTTTCCGCGGCTTTCCGCAGTTTCGGCGTTAAGGCGCGTATAGTGCTGACGACGCAGGGTCCGTCCGTCACCCGGTACGAGGCGTTGCTCGAGGACGGAGTCAAGCTCGCGAACCTGACGCGGCTCGCGGACGATCTCGCGCTCGCGCTCGGCAAGTCCGGCGTACGAATCGCGGCGATGCCGGAGAAGCGCAGCACGGTCGGAATCGAGGTGCCGAACAAGCACGTCTCGCCGGTTAATCTGCGCGAGATTATCGAGTCGGACGAGTTCCAAAACGCGAAAGACAAGCTCTCAATCGCAATCGGAAAAAACATTCCCGGCGAGGCGATAGTCGGCAATATCTCGAAGCTGACGCACCTGCTCGTCGCGGGGACGACGGGCAGCGGAAAGTCCGTGTGTCTCAACTCGCTGATTTTAAGCATACTCTACAAAGCCGCGCCCGACGAAGTCCGGCTCATAATGATTGACCCGAAAATGGTCGAGTTCCGGGTATACAACGGCATACCGCACCTGCTTACCCCGGTCGTCACGGACGTGAAAAAAGCGTCCGGCGCGCTCCAGTGGGCTGTCGTGGAGATGGAAAAGCGGTACAATATGTTCAGTCAGGTCGGCACGCGCGACCTCGAAAGCTATAACAACTATCTGCGCCGGAACGACGAAAAGCCGGTGTATCAGCTTGTCGTCATTATCGACGAGCTTGCGGACCTGATGATGACCTCCCGCAAGGAGGTCGAGGAGTCGATTATCCGCATCGCGCAGAAGGGGCGCGCGGCGGGGGTTCACCTCGTAATCGCGACGCAGTCGCCCCGGAAAGACGTTATCACAGGGCTTATGAAAGCGAATTTCCCGTCGAAAATCGCGCTCAAGGTCGCGTCCGCGCTCGAGTCGCGCATTATACTCGACGCGGGCGGAGCCGCCGACAAGCTTGTAGGCAACGGCGATATGCTCTACGCGCCGAACGGCTCGACGAAGCCTGTGCGCGTACAGGGCACCTGGGTTACGGAGGCGGAGCGCGAGGCGGTCGTCGAGTTCGTTAAAGCGCAGGCGGCGGGCGCGGACAACTACGAATCCTCCGTCGCGGACGAAATCGAGCGCGCCGCGTATAACTCCGGCAGCAAAAACAGCCGCGGCGGTCACGGCGGTTCGTCCGACGACGGAGACGGCGCGGAGTTCGCGCCCGACGAGAAGCTCGCGGAAGCCGCCGAAGCGATATTCAAAACGAAAACCGCGAGTACGTCGATGCTCCAGCGTCAGCTCGGACTCGGTCACGGCAGAGCGGGGCGCATAATCGACCAGCTCGAAACCGTCGGACTCGTCGGCGCGTTTGAAGGCTCGAAGCCGCGTCAGATACTGATGACGCGCGAGCAGTGGAACGGTTCGCGCTGGTCGAAGCCGCAGAAACAGTCGTTCGGCGGCTTCGGGATAGACGGCGAAGACGAAGACGGCGAAGCCCCGTGGGACGACGAGGACGAGTAACGCGGAGTTGCTTGAGGAGCGTATAATACATATAACGAGGGCTTTGCCCGAGGGAGCGTATAAATGATTCATTTTCCGGAATACGAAAATAACATACCGGCAGGCGCGGTGAGAACCCGGTTCGCGCCGTCGCCCACCGGATATATGCACGTCGGCGGACTTCGCACCGCGCTCTACGCGTATCTGATTGCGCGGAAAGCGGGCGGCGCGTTTATACTGCGAATCGAGGACACCGACAAGGCGCGCGAGGTTCCGGGCGCGGTTGAGGTTATTATGGACACTCTGCGCGGCGCGGGACTTGACTTCGACGAGACTTACACGCAGTCGGAGCGGCTCGCGGTATACGCGAAGTACGCCGGACGGCTTGTCGAACTCGGCGGCGCGTATCGCGACGGAGACGCGATTCGCCAGAAAATCCCGAAAGAAGGCAGCACCACGTTTCACGACGCGGTATTCGGCGACATAACCGTGCCGAACGACTCGCCGTCAATGAACGAGGGCGTACTGCTGAAGTCGGACGGATACCCGACGTACAACTTCGCGAACGTAATCGACGACCACCTTATGGGTATAACGCACGTCGTCCGCGGAAGCGAGTACCTAAGCTCCGACGCGAAGTACGATTTGCTCTACCGCGCGTTCGGGTGGGAAATCCCGGAGTATATCACCGTGTCGCCGGTTATGCGCGACGCGTCGCACAAGCTGTCAAAGCGCGCGGGAGACCCGACGTACGACGATTTGCTCGCGCTGGGCTACGTTACCGAAGCGGTGCTGAATTACGTCGCGCTGCTCGGGTGGAGTCCCGGCGGCGAAAAGGAGTTTTTCAAGCTGCCGGAGCTTGTCGAAGCGTTCGGCGTATCGGGAATCTCGAAGTCGCCCGCGCTGTTCGACCTTGCGAAGCTGCGCTATTTCAACGCGGAGTACATACGCAATATGCCGCCGGAGGAGTTTTACCCGCTCGCGAAGCCGTTTATCGAAGCCGCGGTCGGCGACGAGTACGACCCGCGCGAAATTGCCGCGCTCGTGCAGAGCCGCACAGAGGTTCTCGGCGAAATCCCGGACGCGGTCGCGTTCCTCCGAGAGCTTCCGGATTACGGCGCGGAGCTTTACGAACACAAAAAGTCTAAAGTTGACCGCGCGTCGTCGCTTGCTGCGCTGAAAAATACGCTCGCCGCGCTCGAAGCGCAGTCCGACTGGAGCCGCGACGCGCTGTACGACCTGCAAGCGCGGCTCGCCGAAGCGGACGGAGTCAAAAACGCCGCGGTTATGTATCCGCTCCGAATCGCGGTGTCCGGGCGGGCGGTAACGCCCGGCGGCGCGGCTGAAATCGCGGCGATTCTCGGGCGCGGGGAGACCCTTGCGCGGGTACGCGCCGGAATATCGAAGTTGGAGAGCGAAGTATGAACAGACTTGTCGGCAGAATATCCGGAGTAATCGCGGCGGCGGTTCTCGTCGTACTGTTAGTGCTGCTCGTACTGCCGGGGCGGCTTATCTCGCGGCAGCCGCAGGGCGGCTTTTCCGAATCCGGCGGCTCCGAAACCGGCGGCGGAGAGGACGGCGATCCCGGCGCGAGCGCGCCTCCGGAGGACGAAGAGCCGGACGGCGTCGAGTATGAAATACTGTCGGCGAGCGGCTACGCGTCGCTGAAGCTGACCGTTCCGGAGGACACGGTCGAGAGCCGCGACGGTAACGGCGCGAGGTTCACGCTGCAAACGGAAGAGGACGAGACCTCCGAGATTTACGCGGAATATCTCGCCGAGCCGGTACCCGAGGTTTACGACTATATCGCGGCGTTCGTTACGAATCCGGTGTTGCAGTCGGACACGGAAAACGAGGACATAATCGGCGAGATGTCGCAGACGTATGCGATGCGCGCGCGGGAGGACGGATACGGCGCGGAGACGTGGCTGATTCCGGTGCCGGAAGAGGGCGGCGCGTTCGCTTTCACAATTATCTACAGCGACGCGGTGCTTCGGGAGATTCTGCTCACCGCCGCGCAAACAATTACTCTGCAATAGGGCGGGCGAGGGTTGAGCGTTAAATCGGGAATCAGGTTTCACCTGCGGCAGAACGACGGAGATATGACGACCGGCGGCGTTGCGCGCCACCTCATCGTGTTCGCCGCGCCGCTTCTTTTCGGAAATCTGCTGCAGCAAATGTACAACGCCGTCGATACGATCGTCGTCGGACACAATATCGGCAAGGAAGCTCTCGCCGCGGTCGGAAGCACGGGACCGGTGATTATGCTTCTGATAGCGTTTTTTCAGGGAATGGCGTCCGGCGCGAGCGTACTTATCTCGCGTTATTTCGGCGCGGGCGACAGTGACCGTCTCGAAGACGCGGTTCACACGGCGATGCTGCTCGCCGTCATTATCGGAGCCGCGCTGTCCGTAATCGGGGTGACGTTTACGCCGACGCTTCTGCGCTGGATGAAGACGCCGGACGATATGATAGAGGGCGCGAGGCTGTATCTCCGCATATATTTCGCGGGACTGATTGGGCTTACCGTTTACAATATGGGTTCAGGTGTGCTTCAGGCGGTAGGGAACGCGCGGTTTCCGCTCTTTTTCCTGATTATTTCGGCGGGAATAAACACGGCGGGCGACCTGCTGCTCATTGTCGTGTTCAAAATGGGGGTCGAGGGCGCGGCTTACGCGACGATATTCGCGCAGGCAATTTCCGCGGTTCTCGTATGCGCCGTGCTTATGAAGTCAAAGCGCGGGTACCGGCTCGTTCCGAAACGGCTCCGTCTCGGCAAAATGCTCACTCGGAACATTACGGCACTCGGACTGCCCGGCGCGATTCAGGGTTCGATTGTCTCCGTGTCGAACATTATGGTTCAGAAATACCTGAACGGACTCGGCACCGTCGCCGTCGCGGGGAACAGCGCGGCGAACAAGCTCGACGCGTTTCTGCCGCTTCCGGTTCAGGTTATGGCTCTCGCGGTCACGACGTTCGTCGCGCAGAATATAGGCGCGGGCAGGGTAGACCGCGCGCGCCGCGGCGTTCGGGTGTCGATGGTTATCGGCGTGGGCGTTACGGCGGCACTGTCCGCGTTCGCGCTAATATTCCACGATCAGTTTCTCGGGATATTCGCGCCGCCGGACAAGGACGTGCTCGCCGCGGGCTGGCAGTTTATGCGGGTTTACGCGCCGTTCTCGTTCGTACTCGCGTGGACGCAGGTAATGCCGGGCGCGCTTCGCGGCGCGGGCGACGTTAAGGTTTCGATGTTCGCGTCGATCGGCTGTTTCGTCATACTGCGGCAGGTTTATCTCGCGGTTATGACGAAAACGCGCTACACAATTTTCACGGTCGCGCTCGGCTATCCCGCAACCTGGTCGCTCTGCGCCGCGATAATAATGATTCACTACCTGCGTACCGACTGGAGCAAGTTCGCGCGGGAAAAGCAGCCGGCGGCGAAATAGCGGGCGCGGCAGTCACACAAAAAGCGGATACCGAATTCGGTATCCGCTTTACTTTTGCGCTTTATTTGCGGCGGTTACGGCAGGTCTGCGTCAACCACGCCGTCGTCGGTTTCAGGCGGCGGCGCGAGCGGCGTGTCCGGACTCGGAAGCTCCACGTCGTCTATGCTGTCGGACGGCACGGTGGTCGGCGTAGGCGTAGGCACGGGAGTCTGCGTCGTCGCGGGCGGAGCCGTCGGCGACGGAGATGCGGTCGGCGTTGCGGCAGGCGTCGGAGACGCGGTATGCGTCGGCGTTGCGGTCGGCGTCGGAGACGCGGCGGGCGCGGGGGACGGCAGATCAGCGTCCACCGTGCCGTTGTCGGACGGCGACACGGGAGCCGGCGGAGTGGGCGTAGGAGTCGGCTCGGGCGACGGCTCGGGTTCCGGCGCGTACCAGACCGGGGGTTCCGGACGCGGGTGCGCCGCCTTGTAAGCGTCGGAGCGGTAGTCGCCCTCGTCCGTCGGAATCAGTTTCCCGAAAACGACGAACCGCGCGTTCTGAAACACATACGAGCAGGTTGACAGCGTGACGACGCGGTCGTCCGGCGTGAGCGTGACGTTCGTACGGAATTTCGACTGTCCGCGCATAGACTCGACCCAGTTCATAAACGATTCCGGCGTGTAAAATTCCGTGCGCCAAGCCTGACTCGTCGCGGGGTCGGCGTTGAAGCCCGCGAATATCTCGACGGTGTAGTTGCCGTACGGGGTCATTATCCTGTAGGTCGGGTACGAGTTATAAAACGCCTGCGCCGAATAGCGCGTAAGCGTCCAGAACATACTGTGGTTGCGCATATTGTGACCGTAAAGAATTGTGTTGCGGCTCGTGAGGTCGGTGCTGTTGCGCATATCCATAAAGATTGCGCCGACCTTGTTCTTCACGTTTTTGAACGTGTGCGTAAGGTAATACTCGTTGTCTTTTTCGCGCTGTACGAACGGATAATGTATGTTCGTGCCGGGGTTTGAAATCCAGCCGACGAAGTCGGAGTTGGTGTTCAGCAAGCCGTCAAAATCCCACTCGAGCCACTCCGCGGGCGCGGTGTTATCGACGTATTCGACCTTTGCGCCGTCTTCTGCGGGATTCTCCGACGGAACGTCGTCGGTATCGGGATCGAAAGTCTCGCCGGGTACGTTCGGGAACGCGCCGGAGCCGCCGGGTGTGGGCGTACCGGTCGCGTCCGGCGTATCGTGCGGCTTTCCGAACTCGTCGGCGAGGTCGTTGTACTCGTTTTTTCCTTGCGAATACTGAACCTGCGACGCAATGAGCTTGTAGCCGGAGAAGCACATAACGCCGATGCAGACGACGAGCAGCGCAGTCCACAGCAAGCTGCTTTTGCCGCGGGCGCGGCTATTCGCCGCAACCGGTTCCGCGGGAGTCTCGTTGTCGCCGGACGGTTCGTCCGCCGCCGCAACCGTATCGCCTGACGGCTCCGCAGCTTCCGGCGGTTCCGTTGCCGCGACCGGCTCCGGCGCGGACTGCGCGGTACTTTCCTCCGCGGCTTCGTCAAGCTCTCCGGACTTGACCTCGGAAATAATGTCCTGAACCGAAAAGTTCGCGGCGCCGGGCTGCGGCGCGGCATCGATAATCTCGATATTCCGCTCCTCGCCGGAGCCTTGCCCGCCGCCGTCCTTATTCTTTTTACTGTTGAATATCGACATACGCTCCGCCTTTTTGGATTTTATGTGGTTATAAACGGTAAAACACCAACTAATTAGCTTCAGTCAGCGCGCGGATTGTCACTTCGCCAAGTACGGCGAGATCCTCCGCGCTCCACAGCGACACGGTGTTGTCGGAAAAGAGGAACTGCGCCGACGCGGGGAACTCGTCGTCGCCCTCGCGCAGTATGACGCGCAGCGACGCGCCGCACGGTAACGGCAAATCATATCCCGCGTCGCCGAGACTAACGCGCGCGCCGCCGAGAGCTTCCGCCGACCGCGAAAAATCCGAGAGCCGCGCCCCGAAAGTGCCCGCGAGACGGCGGCGGCACCGACCGTCGAAACTGCGGTCGTAAGTTTCGCCCCACGGCACCTCGCGGTACGACAGGAACCCGCCGGAAAACGGAGTGCGCGCACCTTCGGTCAGCAGCCGCAGAACGAGTATCCGCGCCGCGCTGTTTGTCAGGGCGTTCGACGCCGGCGACGCTTCGAGCGCAAACTCCGGGTGCGTTACATTGAGCGTCCGGTTGAAGAAAGTCAGCCCGAAGCCGCCGGCATAGTCCAAGCCGAGCCGGAGCGCGATTTCGCCGCCGGACTGCGCGGCGAAAACCGCCGCGTAATGCGCGAGGGGGATACCCTCTTTGTTGTCGGGAATTGTCGGCATAAAGTATCCTTCGGAAAACAGAAGTCAGAGCGGATTCATTCCGACCGAGCGGCAGCAAGCCCTGTTAGGGCGCGCCGCCGCCGCAGCGGCGTACTCTGTGCGAACGCAGCGAGCACGGAGCGACGGGAGGATTCATTCCGACCGAGCGGTAAATAACCCAATATCCGTATGCGGCAGAAAACACGCCGCGACGAATTCGTCCATATACCCGGGGTGAGACGACAACTCGACGTAGGTCATCGCGCGCGACAGTTCGCCGAGCTTTGCCGCCGCCGCTCCGCTCGTCAGCGCGAGATACGCGCCCATAAGCGACGAGTTGCCGATATAAGTAAACCTCTCCTCCGGAAGCGCGGGGAACATACCGATGCGTATCGCGTTTTTGATGTTGATGCCGCTTCCGATTCCGCCCGCGACGAGCATTCTGTCCGCGTCGAGCGGCGTGAATCCCAGCCCGACGGTGAGCGAGCGAATCGCCGAGAAAATCGCGCCCTTCGTACGGATAAAGCTCGCGAGGTCGGTTTCGTCCACGAATATCTCGCGCCCGGTCTCGGTCTCGTCCGCGAAAGCGAGAACGTACTTCGCGCCGTATTCATCCCGCGCGACGCGGCGGCTGTCGCGGCAGAACTTGCCGCGTCCGTCGATGATTCCGGCGGTGAACAGCTCCGCGACAGTGTCGATAAGTCCGGAACCGCAGATTCCGACCGGCTTTCCGCCGCCGACGGTTTCAAACGACGGCTCCGTACTCTCCCGGTCGATAACCACGCCCTCAATCGCGCCGGTCGCCGCGCGCATACCGCACTTAATGTCGCCGCCCTCGAACGCGGGTCCCGCGCTGCAGGCGCAGGACATAAGAAACTCGGAGTTGCCGAACACGATTTCGCCGTTTGTGCCGAGGTCTACAAAAATCGTCAGCTCGTCGGAATTCCACAGCATACTCGCGAGCGTTCCGGCGGTAATGTCGCCGCCGACGTAAGAGCCGATATTCGGCGCGAGCGCGACCTCCGCGTTCGGGTGCAGGTTAAGTCCCGCGTCGGAAGCCGACAGCGGTTCGAGCCGGAAAAACGCCGGAACGTAAGGCTCCGTCCGCAGAAACTGCGCCGGGATTCCGAGCAGCAGATGTTCCATAGTCGTGTTGCCCGCGATTACGGCGGACACGATTTGTGACGCGCCGGTACCCGACTTCCCGCAGAGGTCGGCGATTATAGGGTTCAGCGTCTCGAGTATGACAGCGTCCCGGAGGCGCGCCGCGCCGCCCGGTTTCCGCTGCTCGACTATGCGGTTGATTACGTCCGCGCCGAAGCGGATTTGCCCGTTGCCGGACGACGATTTCGCCTTTACCGCTCCGGTCGCGAGGTTCACGAGCAGCGCGGACACGGTCGTCGTACCCACGTCAATCGCCAGTCCGTACACTTCGCCGGAGAAGCCGAGTACGACCGCGCGGTCAGCTTCGCGCCTTACTGCGGCGGAGATTGTAAAACCGCCGTCCCGCAGAGCGTCCGGAAGCGCGGTCAGCGCGGTTTTCGTAAACGTAACCGCCGCGATTCCAGGCTCCGCCGAGAGAGCGCGCGCGACGCGTTCGTTGTCCGGCATAGTGTCGTCGAGTGTCGGTTCCGCGACCGTCACGGTAACGGCGGAGTACGCGTTCGCAACGCCGAAACCCGCCGCTTCTGCCGCTTTTTTCAGCGACCCGAACAGCGCGAGTTCCTGCGGCGAGGTCATATCGGTCGTCAGAAGCCGCGACTTGTACGCGGACGCGACGTCCGGAACGTACACCGTAACGTCGCCGTCCGCGACCGCGGAGCCGCAGGCGAGCCGCCAGCCCGATGCGAACTCGTCGTCGGTCAGGTGCCGCGATTTTTCGCCCGAGGTTTCGCCCGAGACGAGCGACACGCGGCATTTCCCGCAAGAGCCGTTGCCGGAGCAGGGCGCGTCAATCGCGACGTTCGCTTTCCGCGCAAGGTCGAGGAGCTTCTCCCCGGGCTGCGCGGAAATAGCCGCTTCGCCGGATTCGGTTTTGAATGTTACTTGCGGCAACTACATTATCTCCGCGAGCTTAAGCGCGGGATGCCCGGCTTTCGTAAGGTATTCGAGTACGCCGTCGCTGTCCGTCGCGATAGTCTCGTCGCAGACGAGGTCGGTGAAGCCGTCGATTCCGTACAGCTCTTTCGCGGTTTTGTCGAGCCGCGGACGCACGTCGTCCTTAAGCTCTTTCGGCATCCAGACTATGCGCTCGATACCGCCCTCCGCCGCCGCGAATTTCTTCGAGGCGATAAAGTGCCGCCCGTGACCCATAAAGCCCGGGGTCTGAACGCCGCCGCCGGTCATCGACGCAAGCTCGCCGAACGTCATACCCGACGGAGTCGCGCCGGAATACTCGCGGTTGACTACAATAACGCCTTTCGCCTCCGGCAGAATCCCGCATATACACTCGAAACAGCCGCAGGAGGTCATCGGGTCGTTGAGAATCGAGTACAGCGTAACGTCGCTCACCGCGCCGTGCGTCGCGTCTGCGACCGCTTCGTTGACCGCGGTGTACCGTCCCGCGCGCTCGTCCGTGAGTCCGGTTTTCGGAATCGGCTGATTCGGACCCGTCGGCGTAAGCTCCTTTGTCGCTTTCGCGTCGAGCCACGACACCGCGCCGCACAGTCCGAGACGTTCCGGCGTGACTACGCAGCAGTGGCTCGGCGCGAACGACTGGCACAGCACGCACGTATAGAACGTGTCCACCGACTCGTCGGTCATCGACGCGGTGCGCTCGTCGCGCGCGCGGTAACGCGGCGTCGCTTCCTCGTCGAGCAGCTTCTGCACTTTCGCCTTGTCGGTAATAAACGTTACGCGGCAGCTATCGACTACCGAGCCGAATTCGTCGAGGATTTCGTGGTGCAGCATCTCGCCGAGCTGACTGAGATTAAGTCCGCGCGCCGCCGCCTCTTTCGAGATACGCAGACGGAACAGGTTGCGCTGCCCGGTGTGCATAACGCCCTCGACATAGTTGAACCAGTGGTGGATTTTGCGCTCGATAACCGGCTCGAAATCCGTCTGCATCTTTGCGCCGGCGACCTCGACAAACGTCGCGAGCGGGAACGACGCAAGCTCTCCGGTGTTCTCTATGCCGCTGCCGACGTCTGCGCCGATAATATTGACATAGCCCTGCTGCTGCGCGCCGAGTTCCCCGGCGGAACGCATAACGACAAGCTCCGCCGTCGGGTTCGAGCCGCTGTAAAACTCGACGTAAGTGTCCGCTTTCTTGATAATCTCGCCCTCAAACGCGGACGCGAAGCCCATACAGATGTCAATTTCTTTCGTTTTGACCTTGATTCCGCGCAGAGAGAGCGACCGCGCGACCGTTTCAAGCGGGTCCGCCGAGTATTCGAGCGCGCCGGGAATCGCGAGGCCGCCGATGTCCTGGTCGGTGATTACCGGGAAGCCGAGCGCGATTGCGCCCGCGCCCGCCGCGACGGTGACTTCGTCGAGCGCGCCGAACACGTTCACGAACGCGAGTACGCGCTCTTTGGTGTACGCGAGCAGCGCGGCAAGGTCGCCCGCCGGTACCGCTCCGAAAATGAGCGCGGCGCGTATCGCGACGGTGACGACGTGCGTGACCGCCGTAACGTCGTGTCCGAGCGGGACGACGCGGTAGTCGAGACCGGTTTTAACGCCCTCCGCCGCCGCCTGACCGATAACGCCGCCGACAAGAAACGTCAGCAGTCCTTTCTGCTGATACTCTTTGACGACGAGCGCGAGATTCTTCGGGTCGTCCGCCTCGCCGAGTATGACCGCGACTCCGGGAATGTCCCCCGTGACAAGCGGTACGCCGAGACTTCTGATAACCGGGTCGGGCACGAAGCCGATTCCGTCCGTACCCTCGTACGGCGCGGCGGAGTCAGCCCACTTCAGAGCCTCGATAATCTCCGCGCCGACGGCAGTCGCAAGTCCGGCGTTGAGCGCGTCGCCCAGCTCCGCCTTGTTCGTGATGAGCGATTTCAGCACGCCGACGCAGGCGGTCAGGTCGCCGAGCGTTTTGACTTTTACGCCGGTCGCGGCGTAAATCGTCGGCAGAAAATAAGCCGTGTCCGGAAACGCTATTTTCGCGTCCGCGCCCTGCTTCGCGATTGCCGCCTCAACCGCGCTCCCGGTCAGACCGGCTACGGCGTTCGCCCCGCCGTAAATAAGATCGGTTAGTGCCATTGTGATGCCCTCCTAAGTTTTAAGATTTAAGTTGGTAAGCGTTAAGTTGAGAACGGGGAGACATATTTCCTGAAAATATCGCTTTTTGCAGCTTTTTTCCGGAAAAAAGCGCGTTTCCCCGCGTCCGCGTCCTGCGCGTCAGCCGGCGAGCGGCAGCTTCGCGAGCAGTTCGCTCACGCCCTGCTTCACCGGGTTCGACGCGTCCACGTCGGAGGACGGCTTGCCGTCCGCGTCGAACCGGTACACCGTCTCGTCCTGCGGCAGAACCTGTAACAGAGGCAGACCCTGAAGCCCGATTTCCTCGCGGATTCCGTCGTCAAGTACGCCGTCGCGCGCGCGGTTGACGATAAGCCCGGTGAACTTCGGGTTAAGTTTCAGCTCGTCAACCATTTTTGAGACGCGTCCTACAGCCTGAATCCCGCGCCGCGACGAGTCGGATACGAGCAGCAGAATGTCAATCTTCGGCAGTACCCCGCGCGAGATATGCTCGAGTCCCGCTTCGTTATCGACGACGATGTAATCATAATTCGCGCCGTACCGCCCGATCTGCGCCGTAAGCAGTCCGTTGACATAGCAGTAACAGCCCGCGCCCTGCGTCCGTCCCATAACGAGCAGGTCGTAGTCGTCGCGCTCGGTAAGCGCGCCGGACATCATAAACTCGGCGTACTCCTGCTTCGTCATACCCGCGGGGATAGGGTCGCCGTTAAGCTCTTTCTGCGCGAGCTGTTCGCGGATTTCGCCGAGCGTCGTCTCAATATCGACCCCGAGCACCTCGTTGAGGTTGGAGTTCGGGTCGGCGTCCACGGCGAGTACGCGCTTCCCCGTCGCGGTCAGCGCGCGAATCAGCATTCCGCAAACCGTGGTTTTTCCGGTGCCGCCCTTACCCGCGACGGCTATTACAATCGGCATTTTGTCGCTCCGTTCCAAGATTTAAGTTTTAAGTCAGGATGCGGGGATGCGCGCTTTTTTCCGGGAAAAAGCTGCAAAAAGCGAAAGTTTCATATACGATGAGTGCTGTGGCAACCGCGCGCCTAACTTGCCGCCTGCGTATCCCGCTCGGCGAGGTCGGGCGAGATAAGCACATAGCCGTTTATCAAATCCGCGCGGACAAGGCTCCCGCCGACGCGAATCTCGTTGTCCAGCAAATCGGTAAGCACAACGTCGCCGCCGTCAACCGATACGGACGTGACGTTTTTCATCAGAATATTTTCCGGCGATTTTTCGCCTTTATAAGCGGTCGAAAGACACATTGTTCACACCCCCGTTCGTTTCCTGATTACTTCATTTTTTGTCAGCCGCGCCGTCAAGCGCGGCGATTGCGCGCTCGATATGCTCGGTGGCGCAGCGCGCGTCGTCAAGCGAGCGGTGAACCTCAAGCGCGGCGGCGTCAAGTCCGAGCGACTCAAGCGTGTGCGCAAGCTCGTGCAGCTCGTTCTCGTGACTGCGGTTGTGCTGAAGCGTGTAGCGCAGCAACGCCTCCGCTTCGGCGGGAGAGCCTGTCTCGCCCGCGCTGTGTTCGTGTTCGTGAATATGACCCTCGTGCATCGTTATACGCTCCTTTAGTGTTGTTGTCGGAGAGGATTCCCGTGCGGAAGCCTCTCCGCAAATTACAGATACCAAACTTAGCATTTTTGCAGTTGTCACACCGGTGGGTTTCGCGGAAAAGCGCGCGTCCCGGCGCACCCAATGCAGGTTACTCGTATTTCGCGGCGGCCTCGCGCAGAACGTCCGGAATCCGGATTTTCTGCGGACAGACGCGCTCGCAGCTGCCGCACCGCACGCAGTCGGACGCTTTGCCGCTGCCGTTCGTGCCCCAAGTGTAGCCGAACTTCGCGGACTGTTTGTCGCCGAACACGATTTCGCGGTTCATCGCGTCAAATATGTCCGGAATCTGAATGTTCTGCGGACACCCGGGAACGCAGTATTTGCAGGCGGTACACGGCACCGACGGAATCTTTTTGAGCGCGGCGCGCGCCTTTTCGATAACTTCAAGCTCGGCTTCGGAAAGCGGCTTGAAGTCCTTCATATACGACGTGTTGTCGCGCATCTGTTCGACGTTCGACATACCCGACAGCACCGTTATGACGTTCGGCTGGCTCGCCGCGAAGCGAATCGCCCACGAGGAATACGACTTCCCGCCGCCGAACGCGTCGAACACGTCGCGGATACTCTGCGCGGGCGCGGCGAGCATACCGCCCTTTACCGGCTCCATAATCACCACCGGCTTGTTGTGCTTCGCCGCGACTTCGAGACAGTCCCGCGACTGCACGTTCGGCGCGTCCCAGTCAGCCCAGTTGATTTGAAGCTGTATAAACTCCGGGTCGGGGTGTTCGGTCAGTATCTTGTCGAGCAGCTCCGCCGAGTCGTGGAACGAGAAACCCCAGTGCTTAACAAGCCCTTTTTCTTTAAGCTCGCGCGCGTAGTCCCAGATTTTGTACTCTTCAAACTTCGCGGTGCGGTTCTGACCGAGATTGTGCAGCAGGTAAAAATCAAAGTACCCCGCGCCGGTGCGTTCGAGCGACGTGACCGTGAGGTTCCGCGCTTCCTCCGCGGTCGTTACCGCAGCGTCCCACGCAGGCAGCTTCGTCGCGAGATAGTAGCTGTCGCGCGGGTAACGCTCCACAAGAGCTTTCTTAATAGCTTTCTCGCTCTCGCCGTTACTATACCCGTACGCGGTGTCGAAATACTTAAAACCGTTCGCGAGGAAAATATCGACCATTTCGGAGGTCTGCGGAATATCAATGCCGCCGTCCGCGGTCGTCGGAAGCCGCATAAGCCCGAAGCCGAGCTTCGGAATGTCCTGTCCCAAGTAAGCCATAGAGTGTAACTCTCCTGTCGTTTTATTCAAATCCATTATACTCCGTTTTTCGGGAACAGTCAAGCGGTATTATCCGCGCAAATGCGAAGCCGCCGGCGCAAACCGGCGGCTTAGTGTATTGTTAGGTTACAGCGTCACCCACATCGCCGACTACGGGCGGCCGTCGACATACTTAATATGCGCCACGGGCGACCAGTCGGCTACTGGGTTGTCTCCGAGATAGAGCTCTGTCAGATTGGTAAGCCCCGCGAGCGGAGATATGTCGCTGAT
>JAITNK010000051.1 GCA_031290515.1 Oscillospiraceae bacterium | reverse complement strand
GCCGTGAGGCACGTCGAAAACCGCGACGCGCTCACTGCCGAAATCTCGCGGGAGACGGTCGGGCATATCGCGCAGTCCTGCGGCGGCGACGTGCGCAAGGCGTTGAACTGCGTCGAGCTGCTGTTCTCGTCGGCAAAGCGGGAGGACGGACGCGTCAGGCTTACGCTTGAGGACACGAAGACGCTGTCGCAGAAGTCGGCGGCGCGTTACGACCGCGACGGCGACGAGCATTTCGACCTGCTCTCCGCGCTTATGAAGTCGATTCGCGGCTCCGACCCCGACGCTGCGATTCACTACCTCGCGCGTCTGCTCGAAGCCGGCGACATAATCGCTCCGGCGCGGCGTATTCTCTGCTCCGCCTGCGAAGACATCGCTCTCGCGTATCCGCAGGGCATCGCAATCGTGAAAGCCTGTGTCGATGCGGCGCGCGAACTCGGACTTCCGGAGGCGCGTCTGCCTCTGGCGGACGCTGTGATTCTGCTCGCGACCGCGCCGAAGTCGAACACCGGCATTTCGGCGATTGACGCGGCTCTCGCCGACGTGAGAAACGGCAAAACCGGCGCGGTGCCGCGTCACCTGCAAAACGTCCACGCGGACGGCGCGGGTTTCGAGCGCGAACAGGGCTACCTCTACTCGCAGGTCTACGATAACAACTGGGTGGAGCAGCAGTATCTGCCGGACGAGCTTGCCGGCGTCAAGTACTACGAATACGGCGGCAACAGGACGGAGCAGGCGGCGAAAGCCTACTGGGACAGGATTAAGGGTACGGAATAACGCTCATCTTGCTCTTATTCCCTCAAAAATATCTTTCACCTGCGGGTAGTATATAAACACGTCTCGGATTCCGAACTCGGCTGCGAGCGCGAGTTTCGCGTTTACGCTTTCCGCGTCGTCGTACAGCACGATGTGTTTATTGCCGTCGGAGTACATAAAATAGTTTACGCACAGCGAGTCCGCGAAGAAAACCGGACTTTCCCCGCGCCGCCGCTCCGCCTCGCCGCGCGTGATTTCCTCGCCGACTCCGGTGAACGACGGCAGAGTGAAATCCATAATCACGCGGTCAAGCTCAATCGCGACCCGCTCCCTGCCGTATTTTTTGACGGCGGCGGCGATATGGTTCATCAGGTACCCGCCGGAAAGCGCGCTCTGCACAAGTACGACGGCGCGCGGCGCGTACTCTCCGAGCGGCTCCGCGACGAACACCGGCTTCGGCGCGATCCGCGCCGCGGTTTCGTCCGCGAGAGCGGCGGCGGTCCTCGGCGCGCCCTCTCCCCCGTCGAACACGACTCCGTCGAAGCGGCGCGCGCTTACCTCCGCGGATATTTCGTCCGCAAGCTCCGCAACCGGAGTTCCCGCGCGAAGCTCGGAGACTCCGACGACGGCGGCGCCGCCGGTCGTCCGGGCGTGTCCCTTCGCGAGATACAACTTACCGGCGCGCACCTTGTACAGGATACGCGCGCGGCGGAAAACCGGATTCGGCGGCAGTATGTAATCCGCCGGCGCGGTAAGATAAATGTTCATAATGATCACCGCTATAGTGTATGTCCGGGCGCGCGGGCTTATAACCGTTTGGTCGGGCAAAGCCCTCCCGCGCTCAAAGTTTCGGCACAGCGGCGGGCGTGACGCGCCTGTGCCGCAATACCCGACCTGCGCAGGAGGCTCGTATTTGTTCTTTGCAGACCTTAAATTTGATAAGCTGACCGATATTACGCCGGAGGTGCTCTCCGCGCACGGAATATCGCTGCTCCTGCTCGACCTCGACAACACGATCGCGCCGTACGGCGAGGCGGTTCCGAACAACGCTATTCTTGCGTGGGCAAAGCGTATCCGGGACTGCGGCGCGGAGCTTTTCATCATCTCTAACACGCGCAAAACCCGCCGCGTCGAAGACTTTGCGCGGTCGCTCGGAATACCGTACTCCGCGAGAGCGCGGAAGCCGTCTCGCCGCGCCCTGCTCGCGGCTTGCGGCAGGCTCGGGGTCAAGCCCGAAAACGCCGCTATGGCGGGCGACCAGATATTCACGGACGTACTCGCCGGAAACCGCGCCGGGTGCGTCAGCATTTTAGTGACGCCGCTGCAGCTGTCAAACGCGTTTCTCGCCGTGCGATACGCGTTTGAAACGCCGTTTCGCCGTAAATCGGGAGGAAAAAGAAAATGAACAATATCGCAAAACTGCAAAAAATCGTCGCGGAGTCGGAGTTCGGCGCGTTTTACATCACGTCAGACGTGAACCGGCTGTACGCGACCGGGTTCCCCGGAAGCGCGGGAGCCGCGCTGATTTCGGGAGACGGCGCGTGGTTTATGACCGACTCGCGCTATTTCGAGGCGGCGCGGGACGCGCTCCCGGACATTCCGGTGCTGCTCACCGACCGCGAGAACACATATATGAAACTCGTGAACGACCTGTGCGCGGAACACAATTTGCGTAAGCTCGCAATCGAGGACTCGTACATCACCTACGCGGAGTACCGCGAGCGGCGCGGCAAGCTGACCGCGGAGCTTGTTGACGGCACGCCGGATATTATGCGGCTGCGCGCGTCCAAGAGCGAAGCGGAGCTTGACGCGATGATTGCAGCGCAGCGTCTCGCCGAAGAGGCGTTTAACCTGCTCGTCGGCGCAATCGACCCTGGAATCACCGAGAAAAGACTTGCCGCACAGCTTGTTTCCAATATGCTGTATCTCGGCGCGGACGGCACTTCTTTCGATACGATTGTCGTTTCGGGTACGCGGTCGAGTCTGCCGCACGGCGTTCCGACGGACGCTCAGCTCGGGCGCGGCTTCGTCACAATCGACTTCGGCGTTAAGCTGAACGGCTACGTCAGCGACACGACGCGCACAATTATGCTCGGCGAGCCGACGGACGAGGAACGCCGCGTCTACGACACGGTGCTCGAGGCGCAGCTCGCCGGAATCGCCGCCGCGAAAGCCGGAGTCACCGGCGCGGCGGTGGACGCGGCGGCGCGGGACGTGATAAAAAACGCGGGGTACGGCGAGTTTTTCGGACACAGCTTCGGGCACTCGCTCGGGCTTGAGGTTCACGAGTCGCCGAACGCGTCTCCGACGAACGACAAGCCGCTGCCCGTCGGCGCGGTCATCTCCGCGGAGCCGGGAATCTACCTCCCGGGACGCTTCGGCGTACGCATCGAGGACGCGCTGTGGCTGACCGAAAGCGGCAGCGTAAACATAACGCGGCTTCCGAAGGAGCTGCTGACAATCAAATGGTAAATAACGCGCGCGAACAACTCGCCGCGCTTCTGCCGCGCGTGCAGAAGCCCGCGAGATACTCCGGCGGCGAGTTCGGAGAAATAATCAAAGACAGGAGCGCGGTTTCGCTCCGTATCGCGCTCGCTTTCCCCGACACATATGAAATCGGTATGTCGAATTTGGGGTGCCGAATACTTTACGGCGCGGCGAACGCCGTTCCGCGCTTCTGGTGCGAACGCGTTTTCGCGCCCTGGTTCGATATGGCGGCGGAAATGCGGCGCGGGAATATCCCGCTTTTCGCGCTCGAGTCCGGCGACCCGGTAAGCGAATTCGACGTCGCCGCGTTCTCTCTCGGCTACGAAATGGCGTACACTACTGTGCTCGATATGCTCGACCTCGCGGGAATCCCGCTCCGCTCGGACGCGCGGCAGCCGCTCACGCCGCTCATAATCGCGGGCGGGACGTGCGCGTTCAACCCCGAACCTCTCGCGGACTTCATCGACCTGTTCGTCGTCGGCGAAGGCGAGGAGGTCAATCTCGAGCTTTACGCCGCGCTCGAAAGCGCGAAGTCCGCCGGACTTTCAAAGACCGAATTCCTGCGCTCCGCGGCGAATATCCCGGGCGTTTACGTTCCGGGTCTTTACGAAACCGCGTACAACGAGGACGGCACGGTCGCGGCGATTAACGCGACCTGCGGCGCGCCGCTTCCGGTCGTGAAGCGCGTCGTGTCCGACTTCGGCGCGGCGTACTTCCCCACCGCTCCTGTCGTGCCGTCCACGGAGATTGTACACGACCGCGTTTCCGTCGAGGTTATGCGCGGGTGTCTGCGCGGCTGCCGCTTCTGCCAGGCGGGGTACGCTTACCGTCCGGCGCGGGAGCGTCCGCCGGAGATTCTCGCGGAACAGGTAAAGGCTTCGGTTCAGGCGACGGGCTACGACGAGGTGACGCTGCTGTCGCTGTCAACGAGCGACTACGGCGGGCTGCTGCCGCTGTGCGACGCGCTCATCGAATACTGCGAGCCGCGGCGCGTGTCGCTGTCGCTGCCGAGCCTGCGGGCGGACAACTTTTCCGTCGAGCTGCAAGCCCGCGTACAGAAGGTGCGCAAAACCGGACTCACGTTCGCGCCGGAGGCGGGAACCCAGCGTCTGCGGGACGTTATCAACAAAAACGTCACCGAACAGGACGTTCTGAACACCGCGAAAACCGCGTTCGGCGGCGGCTTTTCGACGATAAAGCTCTATTTTATGCTCGGACTGCCCACCGAAACGGACGATGACGTTCTCGGAATCGCCGACCTTGCGAACAAGGTCGCCGCGGTCTGGCGGGAATCTCCGGGCAGGTCGCGCAAGCCGCTCCGGCTCACGGTTTCGACGTCGATGTTCGTGCCGAAGCCGCACACCGCGTTTCAGTGGGAACCGCAGCTTTCGCGCACGGAGTACTCGCGCAGAACCGAACTGCTCCGCGCGAACCTGCGCTCGAAGCTCATTACCTACAACTGGCACGCGCCGGACACGAGTCTCGCCGAGGCTGTGCTGTCGCGCGGGGACCGCAGGCTCGGCGCGGTAATTGAACGCGTGTACCGCGACGGCGGCAGACTCGAGGCGTGGGACGAGGGCTTTTCGCTTAAACGCTGGACGGACGCGCTCGCCGCGTCCGGGCTTACCGCGGAGTTCTACGCCGGGCGCGAACGCGCGGACGATGAGCTTTTCCCCTGGAGCGTCGCGTCAACCGGCGTTTCCGGCGAATTTCTGCGGCGCGAGCGCGACAAGTCACGGCTCGCGCAGACCACGCCGCACTGCCGCGAGGAGTGCTCGAACTGCGGCGCGAACTCGCTCTGCCGCGACGGTGTGTGCTATGAATAATTACAGGCTGCGGTTTTCCAAAGAGGGGCGCGCCGTCTGGATTTCGCACCTCGACCTGATGCATACGTTCGTCCGGGCGTTTTCGCGCGCCGGAATACGTCTGCGCTACTCCGAGGGCTTCAACCCGCACGCCGCGGTTTCGATTGCCCTGCCGCTGTCCGTCGGACAGTCGAGCGTCTGCGAGGTGCTCGACTTCGAGACCGCGGACGCGGTGACGCGCGCGGACGCGGTCGCCGCGCTGAACTCCGCGCTGCCCGAGGGCATCGCCGCGCTTGAAATCACCGTGCCGAATAAGAAAGCCGCCGCCGCGAAGTGGCTGCGCGTGCGCTGCGTACTCGGCTTTGACGAGCTGCCCGACGTCACGGAACTGCGCCGCTTTTTTGACCGTGAATCGCTCGTCGTCAGCAAAAAGACGAAGCGCGGCGAGACACAGCTCGACCTGATTCCGGCGGTGCGCGAGGTCAGATTCTCGACGGACGGAGCGTCGGTCACAATCTCCGCGCTCGTCTCGGCGCAGAACCCGACGGTCAACCCGACTCTGATAGCCGACGCGCTCGGGCTTACGCCGCGGTCGTGCGCGATAACGCGCGAAGCCGTGCTGTGCGAGGACTTTTCGGAGTTCCGCTGAACGGAATTTTGCCGCGCGGCAGCATACAAACAGGGTTCCGGGGCGTGCGTCCCCGTACCCCGCCGCGTTTGGCCGTCAGCCCCCGC
>JAITNK010000119.1 GCA_031290515.1 Oscillospiraceae bacterium | reverse complement strand
AGCGAGGGCAAGGAATACGTTATGCGCGACGGCGACGTTACGCTGTTCAGATATAACGTCTGAGGAACAAGAAGGACGCGGGGAACGCATCCCGAGCGTGTATTTATAAAATGGGAGATTCTTATGCCTAAACGACGCATACAGCTTTTTGACGCGCTCCGCGGATTCGCGGTGTGCCTTATGGTACTGCACCACGCGATGTACGACGCCGTCTACACGCTCGGCGGCGCGGAATGGCTGTACTGGAACCCGGTTATCGCCGTGCTGCACTATATTTTCGCGGGAGTGTTCATCGCGCTCGCCGGAATGTCGTCGCGTCTCTCGCGCTCGAACTGGCGGCGCGGCGGAATGTGCGCTATGGCGGCGGCGGCGGTCAGCTTCGTCACCGCGCTCGCCGGCGACCCGGTGCGCTTCGGCGTACTGCACCTGCTCGCGTCCTGTATGCTGCTGTACGCGCTCGGCGAAGAGCTGTCCGGCAGGCTCAAACGCAAAAAAACGGCAGGCTCCGGCGCGGCGGCACTGTCGTACGCGCTTACCGCCGCGCTCGTTGCATTTTCCGCGTTCGCCGTGAATAAACTTGATTATGAGTTTCCGTTTTCGTACGTTCTCGGCTGGACGGGGAACGGATTTTACTCCGCCGACCACTTTCCGCTGCTGCCCTGGGCGTTTGTGTTCGCGTTCGGAGCCGTGTTCGGCGGCGCGGTGAAGCGCGGCAGTCTGCCGGAACGGCTGCAAACTCTGCGGATTCCGCTGTTTCCCGCAATCGGGCGGCACTCAATGGTCATATATCTGATTCATCAGCCTATATTATATGGTATAGCGTTGCTTATAAGCGCAAGAAGATGACCGAAGCCGAGGTGGTGCCGCATTACGGAAACGACTCAAGCGCGAACGGCGGAGACGCTCGCTCCCGGCGAGTCCGCGATAATTTACGCCGTCGGGGCGGAGCGCGGCGCGGTCAAACGCCGTCTGATAGATATGGGACTTACGCCGGGAACGCGCATTGCCGTTACGAAAATCGCGCCGTTCGGCGACCCCGTCGAGCTGTCCGTGCGCGGGTACGAGCTGTCCGTCCGGCGCGAGGACCTGCGGCGCATAGTCATCGCCGACGAGGTTCCGGAGCGCGTCCGCCGCGCGGGCGACTATTACGGCGCGCCGCACCGCCGCGTACCCGACGCGGAAACGGCGCGGCGTATGCTGCTCGCGCACGAACACGAGATTGACGCGCACCGCAGGGATTACGACCGCTCGGCGCACGACCGCCGCACGATGCGAATCGCGCTCGTGGGGAACCCGAACAGCGGCAAGACGACGCTGTTCAACGCGCTTACCGGCTCGAACCAGTACGTCGGCAACTGGCCGGGCGTTACCGTCGGGAAAAAAGAGGGTACGGTCAGGCACGGCGGACACGCGATTACCGTCGTCGATCTGCCGGGCGTGTACTCGCTGTCGCCGTACAGCCAGGAAGAAATCGTCGCGCGCGACTTCATTATCGGCTCCCCGCAGTCAGAGCCGCCGGACGCGGTGATAAACATCGTTGACGTGACGAATTTAGAGCGCAACCTGTACCTCACGGCGCAGCTTCTGGAGCTTGAGCGTCCTATGGTCGTCGCGCTGAACTTTATGGACGAGCTTCGCGCATCCGGCGGAGAGATTGACGCGCGCGTGCTGTCCGCCGCGCTCGGAATCCCGGTCGTGCCGGTTTCCGCGCGGTCGGGCGAAAACCTCGCGGAGCTGCTCCGCACGGCGCACCGCGTTATGCATACGGGCTATACGCTCGAGCCGGACGATTTATACGACGGATACACGCATATGATTCACCACAGAATCGACGGACTGATTCACGACAAGGCTTACGCCGCCGGGCTTCCCGCGCACTGGGTTTCGATTAAGCTGCTCGAGGGGGACGCGGTTGTTGAAGCCGCGCTCGGACTTTCGGACGCGGACAAAGCGGCGATACTGGCTGTCGCCGCGGAGTATGAAACCGCCGGGACCGGACAGCGCGACCGCGAAACGCTCGTCGCCGATTCGCGGTACCGCTTCATAGAGGAAGCGGCGCGGACCGCGCTCACGAAGCCCGGCTCGCGCCGCGCCGGAACGCGCAGCGACAAAATCGACAAAATCGTGACGCACCGCTTGTTCGCGGTACCGCTGTTTCTGCTTATGATGTTCCTGATGTTCAACCTGACGTTCGGACCGGTCGGCTCGTTCCTGTCGGACGGCGTGGGACTCGGCGCGGAAAAGCTCGGCGAAGCGGCGCGCTCGCTGTCCGGAACTCCGGGAGTCGCGGTCTGGCTTACAAGCCTGCTCGCGGACGGCGTTATCGCGGGAGTCGGCGGAGTACTGACGTTTCTGCCGCAAATCGCGCTGCTTTTCGTCTGTATGTCGGTTCTCGAGGACACGGGCTATATGGCGCGCGCGGCGTTCATAATGGACAGACTGCTCCGCCGTTTCGGACTGTCCGGCAAGGCGTTTATCCCTATGCTTATGGGGTTCGGCTGTTCCGTTCCGGCGATTATGGGCGCGCGGACTATGGAGAGCGACAAGGACCGCCGTATGACGGTAATGCTGATTCCGTTTATGTCCTGCTCCGCGAAACTCCCGGTTTACGGACTCATCGCGGCGGCATTCTTCGGCAGATACGCCGGAATCGCGGTATTCGCGCTGTATGTCCTCGGTATGCTGCTCGGCATAATGTCGGGCGTACTGTTCAAAAACACGGTGTTCCGCGGGAAGCCCGCCGCGTTTGTGATGGAGCTTCCGCCGTACCGTATGCCGAAGCTCCGCGACACGGCGCGGCACGTCTGGGAACGCGTTCGCGGCTTTATCGTCCGCGCCGGAACGCTTATACTGCTTATGAGCGTAATTCTCTGGTTTTTGCAGAGCTTCACTAAGGGTTTCCAAATGACCGGCGACGCGTCCGAGAGCATTATGGCGGCAATCGGGCGCGGAATCGCCCCGGTATTCGAGCCGCTCGGCTTCGGAACGTGGCAGGCTTCCGTCGCTCTGCTGACCGGGTTCATCGCGAAAGAAGCCGTCGTCGCGACGATGGCGATGTTTTACAATTTCCCGCTGACCGCGGACAGCGCGGCGGTCGCGGCGGCAATCGGGTTCTCGCCGGCGGCGGCGTTCGCATTTCTCGTATTTGTCCTGCTGTACGTTCCGTGCGTCGCGGCAATGGCGGCGGTTTACCGCGAGATGAACAGCCTGAAGTGGACTGCCGCGCTCGCCGTGTGGCAGACGGTACTGGCGTGGTGCGCCGGCTGCGCGACGTTCTTTATCGCGCGGCTGATAATATAGCAAAAGCAAATGAGCCGGAAATCCGGCTCATTTTTTATCCGTAACGCTCTCCCTCAGTACCGGCAAATCGAGTTTCACGCCCGCCGGAGTGTAGACGATATACCGCTGCCAGTACACGAACGTCACGACAACCGTGACGACGAGCAGTACCGCTGCCGCGAGCAGTACGCGGACGAGAATCCGCCTGCGGCGGCGGTTGTTATAAGTGCGCGGCACATATTTTTTCATTAACCGTTCGGGCGGGCAAAGCCCTCCCCCTCTCAATATTTTTCGCCGGCGGCGTATTAACCGCCCGGGCGGCAGGGACTCGCGCCGCCCGAAGTTTCGGCGCAACGACGCTTCCGTGAGCCGCGGCTTTGCGCGGCTCCGCAATTCTTAATTCTTAATCCGCCCGTACCGAAAAACTCACGGAACGAGTTTCGCAATACGGACCGCGTGTCTGCCGCCCTCAAACTCTGTGCGCAGAAACACCTCTGTGATTCGCCGGGCGACCTCGTCGCCGATTACCCGCGCGCCCATACAGAGTATGTTCGCGTCGTTGTGGCGGCGCGTCATCTCCGCGGAATACAGGTCGCCGCAGAGCGCGGCGCGTATTCCGGGAACCTTATTCGCCGCGATTGACATTCCGATACCGGTGCCGCAGATGAGAATCCCGCGGTCGGCTTCGCCGGAGACCACCGCGCGGGCGACGGCGGCGGCGAAGTCCGGATAGTCGCACCGCTCGTCCGTCTTGCTGCCGAGCCAGACGTAAGCCTCGCCCAGTTCGTCGAGCACTCCGGTGATGTACCGCATAAGAGTATACCCGCCGTGGTCGTTTCCTAACGCAAGCATAATTATTATTCCCCCGACTGACTGTTATCTGTCAAACAAGCCACGAGCCGAACCAGCTCAGGACATTGTTATGGTACCACTCGCTTGCGGAGAAGCCGGAAATCGCCGGGAAAAACAGCAGGAACGCAACCCCCGCCGCCGCCGTGAACCCATAGATGTACCGCTTCGCGTTTCTGCCGCCGCGCTCGAAGAAGTTGTTGAACGCGTACGCGATTGCGATGATGTAGAAAATCATACTCGGGAAGAAGTGGTACGCGAAAACGCAGCGGGAAATCAGAATCCAGGGCAGAAGCTGCGCGAAAAAGCCGATCAGAATGACGAGCGCGACCGCGTCGCGCCGCCGGAACACGCGCTCGAACAGCGAGCCGGTCGCGAGAAGCCCCGCCCAAGTCGTCACCGGATTCGTGAACGCGGTAATGACCGAAACCTGCGTCGCCGAGCCGACGTAAGGCTCCGCGCGCTTCCAGAAGTACAGTATCGGGCGCGCGTCAATTATCCACTGATACCAGGAGGACTGATAGCTGTGCGTCGCCTTAAGCGTCGCGTGATAGGTGTACATACTCTTGTTTATCGCCCAGACGTGCTTGTAGTATGCTTTGCTCCACAGCATACCGCTGCCGACGGTCATCATACGTCCGGTTTTCGGGTCGGTAAGCTCGTGTCCGTACGGTATGTACGATACAATATAAATCACCGCGGGAATCGCGACGAAAAACGCGAACGCACAGGCGAGTATCTTCACCGTGCGCGCAAGGAACACGCCCGGCGTTCCGTTGTCGAGGTAGTAGTAGAAATAGTCGAAGATAATCCGCATAAAGAACAGCGCGGCAAGCCCCGCTCCGGCGTACAGCACAATCCACTTCGTCGCCGCGCCGATTCCGAACGCGAGTCCCGACAGGAACAGGTTCCAGACGTGACGGCGGAGCGGAGCGTCGTGTTCCGTCGCGATAAACCGGTACATAAACAGGAACGACAGTATGATAAACAGCACCGGATATGTGTCCACCGTCGCGATGCGCGTCTGCGTGTAGTGCATAAAGTCGAAGCCGAGCAGCAGCGTTCCGCATACTGCGACCGGGATTTTGCCGAACATATTTTTCAGCAGCACATACATCGCGGGAATCATCAGTATACCGAACAGTACGCCCATAACCCGCCAGCCGAACGGCGTCATTCCGAATATCTGCACGCCGACCGAAATCAGCGTTTTGCCGAGCGGCGGGTGTACCGTTTCGTAAATATCGAGGTTGCGTATAGTTTCGAGCGCGGCTCTGCCGTGGTAAATCTCGTCGAAGTACATACTGTTCATATACTCCGGCTTATCGGGCACGAGCTGCTGTTCGTCGGTCAGCTCGCCGCCGTCGTACAGCGCGACAGGTCGTCCGCTGAAATCGTAGACCGCGATTTCGCAAAGCTCAGACTTGCGGCTCGCGGTGATACGGAGCGCGCTCGTCATACACGACGCGTTGTCGGCGTACATCCACTTGAACAGGTCCGAACCGAACTGCGGCATCGCGGTCGGGTGTTCGCCGGACTTGTGCTCGTCCGTCACCGGCTTCGCCGACGGTATCTCAATCCAGCTGTTCCCCGAAAGATACTCGAGCGTATAGTGCGAGTCGTTGTGACCGAAGTTCAGTCCGGTGAAGTACATAAGCTGCGCGACGGCGGTATCTTCCGGCAGACGGACGACTATGCTGTCTCCCTCCCCCGAAAACGTGTGATACGAGGTCGGAGCCTTAACGTCGCCGAGCCGCAGGAAGCCGGTGAACGCGAACACGGCGGTCAGTACGGCGACCGGTATAATGTCGCGCTTTACAAGCGGGTGCAGCTTAAACTCGAAGCGCAGCTTCGGACGCTTTACCATAAAGTCTATCCACTCCGTAGTGCCGCGCCGCGGGATAAGCGCGCCGCGGTAACGGTAAGCGCAGAGCAGAACCCCGCAAATCGCGAGGAACGGCAGCGTATGCACCCACCGCAGATGTTTAAGCAATTCAAGCATTTTTAACTACCTCGCCTTATTAGTTGCAGTACGTCGCAAAACCACGGCGGCAACCCGCTCTCTACAAGTACGCGCTCGCCGGTGCGCGGATGCGTGAAGCCGAGGGATACCGCGTGCAGGCACTGCCCGGACAGCTTCAGCTTCGGGTCGCGCCCGCCGTACAGCGCGTCGCCGGCTATCGGTCGTCCGAGGTGCGCCATATGGACGCGTATCTGGTGCGTGCGTCCGGTTTCGAGCCGGCAGCGCAGGCGCGTATAACCGGAAAACCGTTCGAGAACTTCCCAGTGCGTGACTGCGTTCCGCGAGTTTTTCGGCGTTACCGCCTGTTTTTTGCGCTGTGTCGGGTGCCGTCCGACCGGCGCGTCCACGGTGCCGGAGTCTTCGCGCATACCGCCGCGCACGACGCACTCGTAAACGCGGTACAGCGAGTGGTCTTTAAGCTGCGCCGCGAGACCGCGGTGCGCGAAGTCGTTTTTCGCGGCGATAATAAGCCCCGACGTGTCGCGGTCGATGCGGTGTACTATCCCGGGGCGGAAAACGCCGCCGATTCCGGAGAGCGAACTTCCGCAGTGCGCGAGCAGCGCGTTGACGAGCGTACCGTCCGGGTGTCCCGGCGCGGGGTGGACGACCATACCGCGCGGCTTATCCACGACGACGACGTCGTCGTCCTCGTACGCGATGTCAAGCGGGATATTCTGCGGCAGGGCTTCCGCCGGTTCCGGCTCCGGAACCGTGAAACTAAGCTCGTCCCCTGCGGCGACGCGCGCGCTTTTCGCGGCGGTTCTGCCGTTCAGCGTCACGCCGCCGGACGCGATAAGTTTCGCGGCGAAAGAGCGCGTCAGTTCCGGCGCGGCGAGCGCGACGGCGGCGTCAAGCCGCGCGCCCGCCTGCGCGTCAGTTATTTTTACCGTCATCGCGCGGCAGCTCGTAATCCGCGACCATCCGCTCTATCTGAAAGTCTTCGACGATTTTCGTCGCGGAAAGCTCCGACTCGTCGAGCAGGTACTCCTTCGGAACGTCGCCGACCGGCGGCACCGTCGGAAGCTGCTGCAGCCGTTTTGACGGACTCAGGTACTCCGCGGAGTCGTGCCTGACTTTAAGCACCGGACGCTCCGGCGGAATGTAGGACGCCGCGCCCGCCGCGCCGCGTCCGGAGCGCGGCTCCGAAAGCTCCGGCTTGCGCTTCAGGTTTTTTCCGGAAGCCGCGATATAGTGCGCCGCGAACAGCACCGCGCCGGCCGTCACAAACAAATCCGCGATGTTGAACACCGCGAAGTTTACGAACGCGAACTCAATCATATCGGTGACTTTACCGTACACCGCGCGATCGACAAGGTTGCCGATTGCGCCGCCGAGTACGAGCGAAGCCGCGAATCTGCCGAACGCGCCGAGCGTGTACCGCCAGATTACGACGACCAGCACGACGGAGATGACGGCGGAAGCCGCGACGAGAAACCACCGCGCGTTCGCGCCGTGCAGGAACGAGAACGCCATACCGTCGTTCTCATAAAAGGTCAGATTGACAACGCCGGGAATCAGCGAACGCACCGTCCCCAACTCGATATTGTTAGAGACCCACCACTTAAGAAGCCTGTCCGCCGCGAATATCAGCACCGAAACCGCAAAATAAAGCATATTTATTCCGCCAGTACCGAGGCGCAGCGCGGACAAAGTCCGTCCGCGTCCGGTTCGTCGGTGTGGTTCCAGCAGCGCGGGCATTTCGGCGTTTCGCTGCTTTGCACCGCGACGGCGAAGCCGTCCTCCGCGTCCGACGGCTCAAACGCCGCCTTTGAGACGATGAGAAGCGACCGCAAATCCGCTTTCATAACCTCCGCGTACCCGCGCGCAAAGTCCGCGCCGTACGTTACCGTAAGCTCCGCGTCGAGCGACTTGCCGATTACTTTGTCGGCGCGCGCTTTTTCCATTGCGGAATTGACCCCGTCGCGCAGGGCGAGCAGCTTCTCCCAAAACGCGTCCTCTTCCGGAGAGAGCTTAAACCGACCCTCCTCCGGCATTCCGGCGAGCAGCGCGAACTCCGTATCCGAGCCGGAGGAATGAGGCATTTCCGCCCAGATTTCCTCGCTCGTGAACGCGAGAACCGGAGCGAGCAGCCGCACGAGCGAGTCGAGAATCAGGTAAATCGCGGTTCGCGCGCTTTTGCCGGACGCGGACGCGACCGCGGACGGCGTATCGTCGCAGTAGAGCCTGTCCTTGATAACGTCGAGATAAAAGCTCGACATATCGACCGCGCAGAAGTTGTGGATTCCGTGGTAAATAGTGTGGTATTCGTAGTTCTCGTAAGATTCGCGGACGCGCCCGACAAGCGCGTCAAGCCGCGACAACGCCCAGCGGTCGAGCGGCAAAAGCTCCGCGAACGGAACCGCCGCGTCCGGGTCGAAGTCCGCGAGGTTGCCGAGGATAAACCGAGCGGTGTTGCGGATTTTCAGATAAATATCGGAAAGCTGTTTCAGTATCGGCTTTGAAATGCGCACGTCCATACGGTAGTCCGTGCTCGACACCCAGAGGCGCAGAATGTCCGCGCCGTATTCGCTGATAACCTCGTCCGGCGCGACCGCGTTGCCGAGCGACTTGTGCATTGCGCGCCCGTCTCCGTCCACCGTCCACCCGTGAGTTATGACGCGGCGGTACGGCGCAACGCCTCGCGTCGCGACGCTTGTAAGCAGGGAGCTTTGGAACCACCCGCGGAACTGGTCGGGTCCTTCGAGGTAAACGTCCGCCGGGTACTGAAGCTGCGGGAACTGCTCCGCGTTTTGCAGGACGGCGGCGTGCGTCGAGCCGGAGTCGAACCAGCCGTCAAGCGTGTCCGTCTCCTTCGTGAAGTGAACGCCGCCGCAGTGCGGACATTTGAAGCCGCCGGGCAGTATCTCCTCCGCCGGAAGCTCGAACCAAAGATTGGAGCCGCGCTCCGCGAACAGCGAAGCGACCGCTTCTGTCGTCTCCGCGTTGCAGACCGGCTTTCCGCAGTCGCCGCAGATGAACACCGGAATCGGAAGCCCCCAGTGCCGCTGACGCGAGATGCACCAGTCGGAACGCTCGCGAATCATCGCGGTCATACGGTCGTGTCCCCAGGCGGGCAGCCAGGCTATATCGCCGCAGGCGTCCGACGCCGCGTCCTTGATTGCGTCAACGGACGCGAACCACTGCTCCGCCGCGCGGAAGATTATCGGATTTTTGCAACGCCAGCAATGCGGATAGCTGTGCGTGATTTTCTCGCTCGCGAAAAGCGCGCCCGAGTCCGCGAGGTCGGCGAGAATCGCGCCGCCCGCTTTCGAGTAATGCTGACCCGCGTATTTGCCGGCTTCGTCCGTCATAATTCCGCGCGTATCGACGGGGACGACGACCTCAATCTCGGGATACTTGCGGCAGACGTTGTAGTCGTCCACGCCGAAGCCGGGCGCGGTGTGGACGCAGCCGGTGCCGGTCTCCGTCGTGACGTGTTCGCCGACGATAACCAGACTGTCGCGCGCGTACAGCGGGTGATATGCCGTCATACGCTCAAACTCGCGCCCGCGCCGTGTCTCCGCGACCCGGTATTCCGCGATTCCGGCGGCTTTCATAACGGACGGCGCGAGTGCCTCCGCAACAATAAGCGTGTCGCCGTCGGCTTCGACAAGCGAGTACTCAACGTCCGGGTGCAGGCAGACCGCGAGGTTTCCGGGCAGCGTCCACGCCGTCGTCGTCCAGATGACGAAGTACGAGTTCTCGGGCAGCGTCCCGCGCGAGTCGCGGACTTTGAACCTGACGAATATCGCGTCGCACGGCACGTCCGCGTACTCGATTTCGGCTTCGGCGAGCGCGGTCTCGTCCGACGGACACCAGTAGACGGGTTTCAATCCCTTGTAAATATAGCCTTTTTCGTACATCTGCCCGAAGACGCGGATTTCATCCGCCTCAAACTTCGGGTTCATCGTAAGGTACGGGTTTTCCCAGTCCCCGACGATTCCGAGCCTGCGGAACTCGTCGCGCTGACGGTCAATGAAGTCCGCGGCGAAAGCGCGGCACGCGTCCCGGAACTCCGGGACGCTCATTTTCTTTCGGTCGAGCTTGTTCTTTTTGATAATCGCGGACTCAATCGGCATTCCGTGATTGTCCCACCCGGGAACGTAAGGCGCGCGGAAGCCGGACATATTCTTATACCGCACGATGAAGTCCTTGAGGATTTTATTCATCGCGGTTCCGATATGAATGTCGCCGTTTGAAAACGGCGGTCCGTCGTGCAGAATGAACGCGGGCTTGCCCGCGCCCTTTTCTATCAGTTTTTCGTAAAGTTTCCGGCTGTCAAAGTCCGCGAGCATTCCCGGCTCGCGCTTCGACAGTCCGGCGCGCATCGGAAATTCGGTTTTCGGAAGCCTGATTGTTTCGTTAAAGTCTTTGGACATCTGTGCTAAGTCTCCTATTTTTCATCCTCGGCGTTGTAATTGTAGCCGAAAAGCAGGTTGTCAAAGTCATAGCGCGAACGCTCGCCGTCGCCGTCGCGCTCCTCGTCTCCGTCGTCCTCCGGTTCGGCGGATTTGCCGGAGTACTCGCGCGTGTCGCCGCGGGCTTCGGACGCCGCGGGCTTCGACTGCGTGATGACAGGCTCCGCGGGACGCGGCGCGGGCGCGCGCTTCTCGCTCTCCGCGACGAGCGAATCGACGTTCGCAAGCAGCGTGAGCTGCTCTCTAAGCCGTTCGGCGACCTGCACCGTGAAGCTCTGCGTCTCGGAACGCGCCGCGTCGAGTTTGCGCTGTTCCTCGCCGAGCCGCACCGCCGCCGCGTCGAGCCGCGCTTTCGCCTCGTCCTCCGCCTGACGAATCATCTCGGAGCCGACTTTTTTTGCCTCGTCGACGATGGACTCGCCCTTTTTCTGCGCGACAAGCAGCGTCTCGCGCATACTGTCCTCGGTCGTGCGGTACTCGTCTATCTTGTCCACAAGGACTTTCATTTTCTGCTTGAGAATGGCGTTCTCCTTGTAGAGAGCCGTGTAATCGACGGTGACGGACTCCAAAAACTCGTCCACGCCGCGGGTATGATACCCTCCGAACGCCGCCTTGTCGAATTCCTTGCCGGAAAGCTCCGCCGGTGAAAGCATAATTACTGTTCTCCTTTATCCCTGTGATGTTTTGCATACATATATCTGTTATCTGTGACCGCCGCCGGGCGCGGAAAAACGTTCCGACGCTTATTTACCGCTTGGTCGGGCAATCGGGGTCCCCGCGAAGTCCGCGGACTTTGCGGGGTGAGAAAGTCCTCCCGCCGCTCAAAGGTTCGGCACAACGCCGCTTCCGTGAGACGCGCCTGTGCCGAAATGCTGTCCCCTCAGACTGCCGTGCGCCCGCGCCGGTTCAACCGCGCTCCGCAAAGCGGGCTTGTTCGCCGCAACGACCCAAAGCGAGCGGAGCGAATTCTATCGCGGCAACGAGCAAAACCCTGCGCCGCAGGGTAATTACATATACAGCGACCCGCTTGATTCAAGCTCGTCGGCTATGTCGCCAATCAGCGTATAGTTGTTCGGCGTTATCATATACACCTGCACGGCGATACGCTTTACCTGCCCCTTAAGCGAATACGCGACGCCGCCGATGAAGTCGAGGACGCGCCGCGCCTGCTTGTCGTCAGTTTCCTCGAGGTTCAGAACGATGGCGTGACCGTCCTTGAGCTGGTCGGCGATTTCCGCCGCCTCCTCAAACTGCTTCGGCTTGCGTATCACATACTGCACCTGCGCCGTAACGTGAAACGTGCGCACGGCTCCGCTGTTCGGCAGAGTCGAACGCTCGGTTTTCGGCGCGGTCGCCGCCGCGCCCGCCGGCGGCTGCTCCGGCACGGGCGGAGTGTAGCCGTCATAGTCGTCGTCATCGTAATCGTCGTCGTCGTCCATCGGACGGAAAAAGTTCTTGAAAAACGAACTGCTCTTAGCCATAACTGTGCTCCTTACTCTTATCAGCTCGGTCGGGCAAAGCCCTCCTTGCTTGTATTAACCGCTGTCGCGCAACACGCCCGGGGCAAAACTCCAAACCCGCCGCGCGGTTCCGCAACTGTAACCCGTATCGCTACTGTGTTCGCGCGCCGAAGATTGCCGTGCCGATGCGAACCGCCGTCGCGCCCTCGCCTATCGCGGTCTCGAAACTGCCGCTCATACCCATAGACAGTACGCGAATATCTACATTATCGCTTTTTTTCGCGCTTATGTCAATAAAAAGGTTGTACATTGACGAAAAAAAACGGATTTCTTCCGTTTTTTCGCCGCAAACCGGCGGAATTGACATAAGTCCGACCACCCGAACGGCGTTTTCCGCGCCGCGGACGAGGTCGATTGCGTCCGCGACGGCTTCCGGCACGAACCCGGACTTCGACTCCTCGCGACCGATGTTGACCTCGAGCAGAACGTCCTGCGTAACGCCGAGAGCGGCGGCGCGCAGCCCGACGGCGCGCAGCAGCTCGACGCCGGAGACCGACTCTATCAGCGCGCACTTTCCGACGACGTTTCTGACCTTGTTCGACTGCAAATGCCCGATAAAGTGCAGCGGCGCGCCGTCATACGCGCTTTCGGACAGCTTTTGCTCCATTTCCTGCACGCGGTTTTCGCCGACCGCGTCCACGCCCGCCGCGATTGCCTCGCGGACGCGCGCCGCGCCGTTCAGTTTTGCCGCCGCGACGAGCGCGACAGCGTCCGCATCTCTGCCGGAGCGAATTGCCGCCGCCGCGATTTTTTCGCGCAGCCGCAGTACGTTATCGCTTATTTCGCTCATCGTATCACCTTTCCGTCGGAGAGTTTCGCCGCGCGGACGACGACTTCCGAGCCGTCCCGCAGGTACACCGCGCGTTCCGCGTTGCGGTCGCCCGCGGCTTTGACGGCGGCGCGCGCGTCCTTGTCCGCTATCGTGTTCAAATCCGGATACGTTCTCGGGCGAATGAGATATGTCCTCTCGTCCGGACTCGCGGCAATGTCCACGTCGAGCCGCACAGCCGTTTCCGTGACCGCGAGATAGACGTAAGCCCCGCCGTCCGAATCGACGCGAATCGCCTCTTTCGGAACGGCGAAACCGCTCTCGTCCTCAAAAACTATCCTCGCCGCAACCTCGCGCCGACCGAGCGTGTCGGTGATATGCGCGTCGCAGTACAGCAGGAGAACGCACTTTCCGCCCTCGGCGGAGCCGGAACTCTGCACGGTCATACGGTACTGCCGCGAGCCGAGCTGCGGTATGACCACGTCCGCCGAGCCGCGCTCGCGTATGCGCGAAGCATCGTTTGCGTCCACCTCCGCCGCGAGATACCAGCGGAAACCGAGTATCAGCTTCGCGCCGGACGGCTCGTCCGGCGCGGCGAACAGCTGCCGGAGCGCGGCAGGCGTAATCTCTCGGCACATATCGGCGGTGACGGACTCGAAGCCGTCGCACCGCGACGAGAAAATTCCCGATTCTTCGGCAAACAGTCTCGAAACGCCGCGAAGCTCCGACTCGAGCGAGAGGAGAGCCGCCTCGCGCCTCGCGATTTCGCTTTCGAGCGCGGTACCGGAAGCCGCGAGAGCGTACGTCTCCGCCGCCGCGGACTTGTCCGAAGCGTCGGCAAGGTCACGTCCCGCGATTGCGGCGCACAGTTCCGTGACGGCGAGCTTCGCGGCTTCGCTCCGCGACGCTTCGTCGAGTTTCGACGACTTGACGAGCGAATCGAGCGCGAGCTTTTCGCGGCGAATCGCTTCCGCGGTGTCCGAGTCGCCCTCGTAAACGGTGGCGGCGAGCTGTCCCGACGCGAGCTTCTCGCCCTCGCGCACCTCCGGAACCGTGTATCCGGAGGTCTGCGCGAACGCTTTTTCCCCGCGCACTATGTAGCCGTAAGCCGCCGCGTCCCGCCGGACGGAGAGCGCGGCGACCCGGGCGAGCTTCAGCGGGTTGAGCGCGCTGTTATACAGCGTCAGGAGTGCGGCGGAGACTATCGCGAGCGCGATAAGCGCGCCGACTATGCGCGTGAATGTGCTGCGCTCGGGGGTCACTTTTCGGCGTCGCTCTGCTGCTCGAACGCCGAGGACAAGTCTATCGAGCGCATCGGCGAAATCGTCGATATTGCGTGCTTATAGATGAGCTGCTGTTTCCCCTCGCTGTCGAGTACCACCGTGAAATTGTCGAAGCCGGTAACGACTCCCCGCATCTGAAATCCGTTGACAAGGAACACGGTGAGCGGAAGTTTTCCCGCGCGCGCCTTGTTCAGGAACACGTCCTGAAGATTGACCGAACCTGCCATTGTGTAATAGCCTCCTTTTTACCGCCCGGTCGGGCAAAGCCCTGCCGCAGCTTATTTACCGCTTGGTCGGGCAATCGGGGTTCCCGCGAAGTCCGCAGACTTTGCGGGGTGAGAAAGCCCTCCCTGCGCTCCGTGCCCGCAAGCCCGCGCTTTGATATTTAATCCGCGCGGCACGCGCGTTAAATATATCCCGCCGACTTCAAATACTTTGTCGAAATATATACGCCCCAGTCAATGTCCGGTGTTTTCTCCCAGGTTATCCACTTAACGTCCTCCCGGCGGCGGAGCCAGGTTATCTGCCGCTTCGCGTACTGCCGCGAACGCTTCTTCGCGGAATCGACCGCGTCGGCAATCCACATATCGCCGAGAGCCGCGTCCGCCATTTCCTTATAGCCGATTGCCTGCATAGCGGTGTACTTCTTCGTAAGCCCCATTTTGAGCAGCATCTTCGTCTCTCCGAGAAAGCCCTGGTCCATCATCTCGTCCACGCGGTCGTTGATTCTGCCGTAAAGCAGCTCGCGGTCGGAGTAGTCGAGCGCGATTCTGAACGCGTCGTACTTCGGCGGAAGCTGTTTCGACGCCTCGTCGTGTTCTACGATACTGTGACCGGTAAGCTCGTACACCTCAAAGGCGCGCACGATTCGTTTTTTGTCGTTGCGGTGAAGTTTCCGCGCGGACGTCGGGTCGAACACGGCAAGCTCCTCGAGCATTTTCTGCCCGCCGAGAGCGTCGTACTTCCCCGCTATCTTTTCGCGCAGCTCCTCCGTCTCGTTCGGCGCGAAGACGCGCCCGAGAATCAGCGACTCGATATACAGCCCCGTTCCGCCGACGAGAATCGGCACCTTGCCGCGCGAGATTACGTCCGCGACGACCTTGTCCGCGTCCTCGACGTATTTCGCGACGGAATAATCGTCGAACGGCGTGATAATGTCAATCATATGGTGCGGCACGCCCTGCCGCTCCTCGACCGTAGGCTTCGCGGTGCCGATGTCCATATGCCTGTATATCTGCATAGAGTCGGCGGAGATGATTTCGCCGCCGATTTCCCGCGCCAGCAGGATTCCGAGCTTGGTTTTGCCGGTCGCCGTGGGACCGGTCAGCACAACTAATTTATCTTTAGACATTTTGTCCTCCGAATCACAATTCAGATTCTCTTAAACGCTTTGTCAAGCGCGCTTTTGGTAATCTCGAACGCGACGGGTCTGCCGTGCGGGCAAAACCGCACTTCCCCGGAAAACACGCGTTCGGCGATACGGCGCAGTTCGCTCTCCTCGCTAAGTCTGCCCGCTTTAATCGCCGCCTTGCAGGCGACCGACGCGAATATCGCGTCCCGCCGGGCGGTCGGCTCGCGCGAGCCGAGGGACAGCTCGTTCGCGATTTCGCCGAGAACGGTTTCCGCGTCGCCCGCGTCCACCGCGCCGGGTACGGTTCTGACCGCAGCCGCGCCGCCGAAGTCCTCTATCTCGAAGCCGAGACCGTCGAGCAGCTCCGCGTTTTCGAGCAGCAGCTCCGCGCCTTCCGACGATGGAATGACCGCCGGGGTCACAAGAAGCTGCGGCATAGGGTCGTACACGCCGGAGAGCAGCGCGTCAAAGTGCATTCTCTCGTGCGCGGCGTGCTTGTCGATGAGCCATAGTCCGCCGCCGTACTCGCAGATTATGTAGGTGTTCATCGCTTCTCCGACGACGCGGAAATACGGCGCGTCCGGCACGATTTCGGATTGCGTAAGCTCCGGTTCCGGCGGGGCTTCCGCGGTTTCCGTCCTGCCGTATCCGCCGAAGCCGCGTTCGCCGGCGGTCGCCGTGCGGTACGCGACCTGCGCCGCGTCGCGCACCGGCGGGGTATAGTCCCGCTCGGGAAAGGCGGGTACTTTCGAGACGAAGCCCGCGCCGCCGTAAGCAAAGCGCGCGTTCGCACCGCCGTCCTCGACGCAGTCATCGTCGTCGTCGCCGCCGGAACCCAACCCGAAAATGTCGGAGCGCATAAGCGCGTCCGTCTCGGCGGCTTTCGCGGCGGCACGCGCCTCGCGGACTTCCGGCGGTTCGTCAAGCGCGGACAGCGAACCGTAATACACGGCGTCGAACACGTCTTTCTCAAACAGCAGACGGATTTCCGTCTTTGCGGGGTGTACGTTAACGTCGAGCCGCGCGGGGTTTATCGTAATCCACAGCACACAAGCGGGAAACCGCCCGGTGAAGTTGCGGTTGCGGTACGCCTGTTCGAGCGCGGCCTGCAGAATGTGCGAGCGGACGCAGCGTCCGTTGACAATGAAGTACTGACCGTTGCGGTTCCCGCGCAGTTCGCCGGGGGTCGAGACGTACCCGGTGACGGACGCGCCCTCGCCGGAGTATTTCACCGGAGTGAGCGCGACGGCGAAGTCCCGCCCGAGCGAGGTATACACCGCGGAGTCCTCGCGGCTGTCGCCCGGCGTGTAAAGCTCTTCCGTTCCGTCGCGTATGTATCTGACCGAAATGTCCGGACGCGAGAGCGCGAGCTTTATAATCGCCAGGCGAACCGCGGCGGCTTCCGAGCGGTCGGTTTTCATAAACTTCGCCCGCGCGGGAGTGTTATAGAACAGGTCGCGCACCGTAATCGTCGTTCCGGCGGGTCGTCCCGCCGGAGCCGAGCGGAAGCCCTCCCCGCCCTCAAGCTCGACGCGTGTACCCTCCGCTTCGTCCGCCGGGCGCGTAATCAGTTCGATTCGCGATACCGACGCAATTGCGGCGAGAGCCTCGCCCCGGAAGCCGAGCGTTTCGATAGCCTCGAGTCCGCGTTCGTCGCGCAGCTTGCTTGTCGCGTGGCGCAGAAAGGCGTTTTCCGCGTCCTCTTTCGCAATGCCGCAGCCGTTGTCGGACACCCGGATATAAGTAAGCCCGCCGGCGCGGATTTCGACCGTGACTGCGGTCGCGCCCGCGTCGAACGCGTTTTCGCACAGTTCCTTAACGACGGACGCGGGTCTCTCGACGACCTCGCCCGCCGCGATCATATCGGCGAGCCGTCTCGGAAGCCTGTATATTTTTGCCATAACTCAGATAAGCACCTCTCCCTCCGCAGTAAATGCCGTGTGAATAGCCGTTGCGGACGGCTCCGCCGCGTGTAACGTCCCGCCGGCGGACTTGCGGGATACGGAACGTCGGCGGCCGATACGTCTACCTGTACACTGTCTGTAAGCCCTTGACGTTGACCGGGTCTACGTCGAGTACGCAAATGTCGCCCACGGTGCAGTCAATGTTCGTAACGTCTATCATCGTGTGCAGAAGTCCGACGTTGCCGAGAACGCGCGCGCGCTGCCGGTTGACCCGCGCGTAAAGTCTGCCGCGCTTCGCCGCGACAAGGTCGCCGAGCGTTCTTGCGGCGAGCCGCCTGTCAACGCCGAAGCCGTGGTAATAGCCGACGGACAGCACGGCGATTTTCGTCGGCTCCGAGGTCGTGACGGGTTTTTCCGCGCCGTACTTGTGACCCTTGGAAACCCAGCCGACTTCCTCGATTCCCGCTTCGATGTAGCCGACTTTCGTAAGCCCCGCAATCGCTTTGCCCGGAACTCTGCCCGACAGCGCGGAGTCCACGCGCACCGCGTCCATATGCGCCGCGTCGTACCGGAATATCGCGGCGGAGTCGCAGCAGTGCGCGATTCCCGGCTCGATTCCGAGCGCGGTCAGCTTGTCCAGCACATAGTTGAACGTGTCGATTTGTATGCGCGTCTGCTTCTTGCTGCGCCACGACGCGGACAGCGTCGTAAACGTGCCGGCGACGCGGAGCGACGACATATACTTGTAAATCTGCTCGATTTTGCCGATTTCCGTAGGCTGGAAGCCGTACCTGCCGAGTCCGGTGTCAACCTTGACCTGAATCTCCGCGACGGTGCCTTTCGACTCCGCGAGACCGTTAATCGCGACCGCGGATTCGGAGCTTCCCGCCGTGCAGACCACGCCGAGGTCGATAAGCTCGGACAGTTCGTCCGGGTCGGCGGTGCTGCGGAGCATCATTATGCGTTCCTCGCGGAAGCCGCGCGCGCGCAGAAGCGAAGCGTCCCGAACGTCGGACACCGCGAACGTGCGGACTCCCTCGCCGCGCAGAAACTCGGCTACCGGCATAAAGCCCATACCCTGCGCGTTGGCGGACAGATCCGCGATTATTGCCGCTCCCTCCGCCCTGTCGCGGATTGTGCGCAGATTGGCGCGGAGCGCGGCGGTGTCGATGATGAGATTTTTAATATTAACCTCCTGTTTACCGCTTGGTCGGGCGAAGCCCTCCCTGCGCTCAATAAATTCTCGCAAAGCTCGAATTTGACGCCGCTGCCGTTCCGTAGGCTCGCGGTGCGCCGCTCGCTGACGGAACGTTACTCGCGGCGGCTCGCGCATTATGCGCTCGCTCACGTTGCCTACCGCTTGGTCGGCGGAGCCGACCTGCGCTTGATGTTTCGGCACAACGGCGGTGCGTGACGCGC
>JAITNK010000079.1 GCA_031290515.1 Oscillospiraceae bacterium | reverse complement strand
CTCCGCGGAGCGCGGGGCGTTTTCCGCCGCGCGGCGGGGTTGGATTTCGCTCATTGCGATGAGCGGGACGTTGCGCCGCGTGGCGGGGTTGCGCGACTGCGGTCGCGCGGGAACGCCCTGGGGGAACCACAGGGGGAAACCCCCTATGGCTCCCCCTGACCCCCTCTAACCCCCGGTAACGAAAAACGCGCTCACGCTGTTCGCGCAGGGTCGTCGCGGCTGGTAGCCGCACTGTGCGCGGCGCAGTTGAAGACCGCGAGCGCACGGTAGTGTGCGGGGGACGGCATTTCGGCACAGGCGCGTCACGCACCGCCGTTGTGCCGAAACTTTGAGCGCAGGGAGGGCTTCGCCCGACCAAGCGGTTAACAATGTGAGCGAGCGCATAATGCGCGAGCCGCCGCGAGTAACGTTCCGTCAGCGAGCTTGCGAGCCATACGGAACGGCAGCGGCGTTTTTGAGCCGCTACGCGGCGAAAAATGTTAAGCGACAGCACGGCTTTGCAGTGCGGAGCGGATAAAGGAGCGGGATAAACGGATAATGAGCTGTAAAGTTACGTTTACCGAGGAACTGCGGGACGGCGTATTCGCGCTGTCGTTCACGGCGGCGGAGCTGACTCCGCCGAAGCCGGGGCAGTTCGTACATATAAAATGCGCGGAGGACGGCGGGGCGCGGATACTGCGCCGCCCTGTCTCCGTATGCGACTTTTTCGGCGGAGGAGACGGCGCGGAGCCGGAACTAACCGTCGTATTCGAGGTGCGCGGCGGCGGTACGAAATGGCTGTCGGAGCGGCGGGAGGACGACGAACTCGACGTTCTCGGCGCGCTCGGCAGCGGCTTCCCGGAGGTATCCGGCGACATTCTGCTCGCCGGCGGCGGACTCGGAATCGCGCCGCTGCTGTACGCCGCGCAGAGAGCGGGAACCCGGGCGGAAGCCGTACTCGGTTTCCGCTCAAAGGAGCGGATAATACTGACGGGCGACTTTGAGCGGCTCGCGCGGCGCGTCGAAATCGCGACGGACGACGGAAGCTACGGTCACGGCGGCACGGTAGCGGAGCCGGTTCGAGCCGCGCTCGCGGAGCGTCCGTTCGGTGCGGTATTCGCCTGCGGACCGCGTCCGATGCTCCGCGCAGTCGCGGAAATCGCGGAGGAGCGCGGCGTACCGTGCTTCGTGTCGCTCGAGGAGCGTATGGCGTGCGGGGTCGGCGCGTGTCTCGGCTGCGCGGTGAAGCTCAAAACCGCGGACGGCGAAGCGGTGAAGCGCGTCTGCCGCGACGGTCCGGTGTTCGCTTCGGGGGAGGTGGTATGGTGACAGACTTATCTGTGAAATTTTGCGGACTGACGTTCAAAAACCCGATAGTCGCGGCAAGCGGCACGTTCGGTTTCGGGCGAGAGTACGGCGGGTATTTCGACCTGTCGGAGCTTGGAGGAATCGCAGTCAAGGGACTTACGATGAAGCCGCGGCTCGGCAACGCGCCGCCGCGAATCGCGGAAACGCCGTCCGGTATGCTGAACGCCGTAGGCTTGCAGAACCCGGGAGTGCGCGCGTTTGTGTCGGACGAGCTGCCGTACCTGCGGCGTTACGATACGAAAATAATCGCGAACATATCCGCCGAATCCGCGGAGGAATACGGCGAGCTTGCGGCGGTTTTGTCGGACGCGGGAGTTGATATTATCGAGGTCAACGTCTCCTGTCCGAACGTCAAAGCCGGCGGGATTCAGTTCGGAACGTCAGCCGTCGCCGCGGCGGAAGTCACGGAAGCCGTGAAGCGGCGCAGCGCGGTACCGGTGATGATAAAGCTCTCCCCGAACGTCACGGACATTGCGGCGATTGCGAAAGCCTGCGAGAGCGCGGGAGCCGACGCGCTGTCGCTTATTAACACGCTGCTCGGAATGAGAATCGACGTTAAGTCGCGCCGCCCGGTACTGTCGAACGTCACCGGAGGGCTTTCGGGACCCGCGGTACTCCCCGTCGCCGTGCGCTGCGTGTATCAGGCCGCGAACGCGGTGAAACTGCCGCTGCTCGGACTCGGCGGCGTGTCGTCGGGAACAGACGCGGCGGAGCTTATGCTCGCTGGGGCGAGTCTCGTCGGAGTCGGCACCGCGAGCTTCGCGAATCCGCGCGCCGCGCTCGTTATTCGCGGCGAACTCGAGGAGTATATGCGCCGCAATAACTTGTCGTCGCCGGGCGAAATTAGCGGAGGCGTGGTGATATGACCGGATTTGCCCGGGTTTCTCGCGCGAACCGATTTCGGTCCGCGGCGGTTGGGAACCCGGAGAAGCCGCCGTGTCGTTCGGACTTGAAATCGTAATGCGGTTCAGCGCGTACGTTCTGCGCAAGCCGCAATAAAAGGAGAGCATATGACAAAAATATATCTGATCCGACACGCGGAAGCGGAGGGCAACGTCACCCGCCGCGTTCACGGGCATTACGACAGTCTGGTTACGCCGCGAGGACTCGCGCAGATCCGCGAGCTTGAGGGCAGACTGTCCGCGCTCCCGATTGACGCCGTGTACTCGAGCGACCTGTACCGCGCGAGAAAGACGGCGCAGGCGGCGTACCGCCCGCACGGACTGTCGCTGCACACGGACGAGAGGCTGCGCGAGGTGAATATGGGCGCGTGGGAAGACCTGACTTTCGCCGAAATCGCGCGGCGCGAGCCGGAGCAGTGGAATTATCTTGACCGCGATTTCTTCAACTGGCGCGTCACCGGAGCGGAAACGCCGGACGACGCGGCGGAGCGGTTTGCGGACGCGATGCGTGAGATTGCGCGGATTCAGGACGGACGGACGGTCGCCGTCTTCGCGCACGCGTTTGTGATTCAGCTCTTTCTCTGCCGCATACTCGGCGTTACGGACGCTTCCGCGGTCACGGCGGCGATTCACCCGGAAAACACCGCAGTCGCCGAGCTTACATACTCCGGCGGGGAGTTCGCGCTCGAAAAGCTGCCCGACGCGCCGCACCTGTCGCCGGAAAACTCGACGGCGCGGCGCAGCCGCGAGGCTCGGCTGCGGCTCGGCGGAGAAAGTCCGGATCTGCGGTATATACAGCGCGAGCGGTATATCTGGACGGCGCAGGCGGCGAACAATCTCGCCGGGATAATCACGCTCGACCCGGAGACGGGCGCGGACGAGGGGTACGGACTGATTACGCGGTACGAGCTGTCGCCCGAATTCCGCGGAAAGCTGCTCGGAATACAGCCGCTCGGCACGGCAATATCGGTGTACCGCGCGCTCGGGCGGGACAGACTGCGGATTGTTCTGCCGGACGCCGCCGCGGACGCCGGGGGTTTCTTTGAACACATCGGCTTTGCCGCGCTTCCGGACGCGCCGGGTACGCTGGAGTACAATATATCAATCGCGGTAGCGAACCGTGATTTCTGAGTTTCTGCCGGTATCGCGCGAAGATATGACGGAGCGCGGCTGGTATTATTACGATTTTCTCGTAGTCGGCGGCGACGCTTACGTCGATCACCCGAGCTTCGGCACGGCGGTTATCGCGCGTGTTCTCGAAGCCGACGGCTACCGCGTCGCGGTGCTCGCGCAGCCGGGGCGGAACGGCGCGGCGGACTTTTCGGCAATGGGAAAGCCGCGTTTCGGCGTGTTCGTCGGAGCCGGAAATCTCGACAGTATGGTCGCGCGGTACACCGCCGCGAAAAAGCCGCGCTCCGAAGATTTCTACAGTCCCGGCAAGCGCGCGGGACTGCGCCCCGACCGCGCGAGTCTCGCGTACTGCGGACTCGCGCGCGAGGCGTTTCCCGGAGTACCCGTGATACTCGGCGGACTCGAGGCGAGTCTGCGCCGCTTCGCGCACTACGACTACTGGGAGGATAAGGTCCGGCGCAGCTTTTTGTTCGACTCCAAAGCCGACCTGCTCGTCTACGGAATGGGCGAGACCGCGACGCGCGAAATCGCGAAGCGTCTCCGGCGCGGAGAGCCGGTCGGCTCGGTCACGGACGTCCGCGGCACGGCGTTCGCCGCAGGCTCGGCCGACGTATGCGCGTTCGGGAGCGTCGCCGTCGCTTCGTTCGAGGAAGTCTCGCGCGATAAGCGCGCTTACGCCGCGGCGAATATGACGGAGTACGACGAGCACGACCCTGTCCGCGGCAGGGCTGTTATCCAGAAGCACGGCGCGCGTTATCTCATAGTCAACCCGCCGCAGCCGCCGCTTTCGACGGAGGAGTTCGACAGAGTCGGCGAGCTGCCGTACGTCCGCGCGCCGCACCCGCAGTACGACGCGGACGGCGGCGTACCCGCGATTGAAGAAGTCAGATTTTCGCTGATTCACAACCGCGGCTGCTTCGGAGCGTGTAATTTCTGCTCGCTCGCGTTTCACCAGGGGCGAATGGTTACGAGCCGCAGTCACGAATCGCTGATGCGCGAGGCAAAGCTGCTGACGGAGCTTCCGGATTTCAAAGGCTATATTCACGACGTGGGCGGACCGACCGCGAACTTCCGGCGTCCGTCCTGTCAAAAGCAGCTGAAGTCCGGGCTTTGCAGGGACAGAAACTGCCTGACCCCGGAGCCTTGCGCGAACCTCGACGCAGACCACACGGATTATCTGCGCCTGCTCCGCAAGCTCGCGGCGGTACCCGGCGTGAAGAAAGTTTTCGTGCGCTCGGGAATCCGCTTCGACTATCTGCTCGCCGACAAGAGCGGGGAGTTTTTCGCGGAGCTTGTGAAAAACCACATCTCCGGGCAGCTCAAAGTCGCGCCGGAGCATTGCATAGACAGCGTTCTCGGATATATGGGCAAGCCGCGAATCGAAGTGTACGACCGCTTCGCGGAGAAGTACGCGCGGCTGAACGACAAGTACGGCAAGCGGCAGTACATCGTGCCGTATCTGATTTCGTCGCATCCGGGAAGCAGGCTGACCGACGCGGTCGCGCTCGCGGAGTACCTCAAAAAAACCGGACGCGTACCCGAGCAGGTGCAGGACTTTTATCCCACTCCGGGTACGCTTTCGACCTGTATGTACTACACGGGAATCGACCCGCGGACTATGCGCGAGGTTTATGTGCCGAAGACCCCGCGCGAAAAGTCGATGCAGCGCGCGCTTTTACAGTGGAACCGTCCGGAGAAGCGCGGACTCGTACTCGCGGCTCTGCGGGAAGCCGGACGCGGCGACCTTATCGGTTTCGGCAAGCGGTACCTCGCCGCGCCGGAGAGCGCGAATAAGGCGGGCAGGTCCGGCGGCGGGGGCGAAGTCAAACCGGAAAAACCGGTGCGCAAATCCGCGAAAAGGGACGGGTGACGCCGTGACGTTCGGAATGCCGACGCTGATTGAAACGAAGTCCGCGGAAGCCTGCGCCGCGCTCTGCCGCGAACTGGGGTTTCGTTTCATAGAACTGAATATGAACCTGCCGGAGTATCAGACGGACGCGCTCGATGTTCCGCGGCTCCGCGGTATTTCCGCGGAATACGGCGTTTTCTACACGATACACCTTGACGAAAACCTCAGTCCCTGCGACTTTAATCCGCTCGTCGCGGAAGCCTATACCCGGACGGTGCTGCGCACGGTTGAGATTGCAAGAGAGCTTGACGCACCGATATTGAATATGCACCTCGCAGAGGGCGTACATTTCACGCTTCCGGACAGAAAAGCGTTCCTGTTCGGCGAGTATGAGAGCGAATATCTGCGGAAGCTGACCGCGTTCCGCGACGTCTGCGAGGCGGCGGCAGGCGGCGCGAACGTCAAAATCTGCATAGAAAACAGCGGCGGATACAACCGCGCGCCGTTTCTGACTAAGGGACTTGACCTGCTGCTGCAAAGCCCGGCGTTCGCGCTGACGTTTGACGTCGGACATAACGCGGGTACCGGTTTTGCCAACGAGCCGGTGATTACGGCGCGAGGGGACAGGCTCCGGCATATGCACATACACGACGCGCTTGACCGCGGCAATCATCTCGCGCTCGGTACCGGCGCGCTGGATTTGCAGAAGTATCTGACGCTTGCGGAGCGGCGCGGCTGCCGCGCGGTGGTCGAGGTAAAGACGGCGGCGGGACTGCGCGGGTCTGCGCAATGGCTGAGAACTGCCGGATGGCTTTAGGCAAACGAACAGCCGGCGCGGTTTTTTACCGCGCCGGCCGGAATTGCAGGCAGCCTTGTCCCCGGGCTGCCGCCGTTATCGTTTCGGGGCGCTCCCTACTTGCCGAAGTAACGCTCGTACAGCCCTATGAACGCTTTGCCGTGACGCGCTTCGTCGCGCGCCATTTCGTGCACAGTGTCGTGTATCGCGTCAAGGTTCAACGCTTTCGCGCGCTTCGCGAGGTCGAACTTACCGTCGGTCGCGCCGTTTTCGGCGGCGATGCGCGCTTCGAGGTTCGCCTTGGTCGAGTCCGTGATTTTCTCGCCGAGCAGTTCCGCGAACTTAGCCGCGTGTTCCGCTTCCTCGTAAGCCGAGCGTTCCCAGTAAAGCCCGATTTCGGGATAACCCTCGCGGAACGCGACGCGCGCGTATGCGAGGTACATTCCGACCTCCGTACACTCGCCCTCAAAATTCGCTCTGAGGTCGCGGATAATGTCCTCGGGGCTTCCCGCGGCGACTCCGACGACGTGTTCCGCCGCCCACTTGCGCTCGCCGGACTGCTCCTTGAACTTCTCCTTGCCGGCTTTGCAGACCGGACAGATTTCGGGCGCGTCGTCGCCCTCGTGAACGTAACCGCATACCGTGCAAATCCACTTTTTCATAACTGATTCTCCTTTTGATTTAATTTAATATGTATCACAGCCGCAAAGCGGCGAAATGATATTCGTCATAAGCTGCTAACCGCCGCAGCACTCCGGACAACTGCCGTAATAAAACAGCTCGCTCCGCTCGACGCGGAACCCGTCGGACGCCGCGGAGAAAACCGGAGGCGGCTCGCCGAAGTCGTGCACCGCGCCGCACGACTCGCAGATGAAGTGCGCGTGGTCGGAAGTGTCGCCGTCGAACCGCTCCTCTCCGCCGAAAATGCCGACGGACTTAATCAGCCCCGCCTCGCGGAGCTGCGCAAGGTTGCGGTACACGGTGCCGAGCGAGATAGACGGAAACTCCGACTTCATCGACATATAGACGTACTCGGCGGACGGGTGCGTCCTGACCTCTTTGAGACGCCGCAAAATCGCGTCGCGCTTTTTTGAGTTATTTCTCGCGGTCATTGTTTACCTCTTGATAATAGCTATCATTTTTATTATTGAATGTAGTTTACCACAAATTTTCCGGCTTGTAAAGACCTTTTTGAGATTTTTTGAAATACTTTTTTTGAGCTGCGCGCGGCGGCAGATTTTCCTTGTTATCGCTCGGCGTATCTGCTATAATATCCGCAGACCGTCGGGCGAAGCCCTTCGGGTCTGCTCAAGACTATATACCACAACGGCACTCCGTGCCTGCGGTATAATATATAAAGTATGCAATACAGTCTGCGGCGGCGCGGGCGGCTGATAATGAGGTTACATACATTGCCAGAGTTACTGCTTTTGACGCTTACTTTCGCGAAAATAGGCGCGCTGACTTTCGGCGGGGGCTACGCGATGCTTCCGCTGCTGACGCGCGAGGTCGTCGAAAAACGCGCGTGGCTCACGGCGGACGAGTTCGCGGACTGCGTCGGAATCGCGCAGGTCACGCCGGGGATTATCGCCGTCAATATGGCGACGTTCGTCGGCTATAAGCGTCGCGGAACGCCCGGCGGCATAGCGGCGACGCTTGGCGTAATGCTCCCGTCGGTGATTATAATAACGGTACTCGCCTCGCTGCTCCGAGGCTATTCGGACGTTCCCGCGGTCGGACACGCGTTCGCAGGAATCCGCGCGGTCGTAGTCGCGCTCATCGCGAAAACCGTGTTTTCAATGCGCAAATCCGCGCTTTCGGACGTTGCGGCGTTCATAATATTTGCCGCAGTACTCGCCGCGTCGCTGCTGCTCGACCTGCCGCCCGCGGTTATCGCGCTTGCCGCGGTCGCGTTCGGCATATTGAGGGGCGCGCTGCGGAAACGCGCGAAATGATACTGCTGCGTCTCGCGCTCGAATTTTTCGCGATCGGACTGCTCTCAATCGGCGGCGGACTCGCGACCGTGCCGTTCCTCGAGGATTTATCCGCGCGGACGGGCTGGTTCACGGCGGCGGAGCTGTCCGATATGATTGCCGTGTCGGAGTCCACGCCGGGACCGATCGGAGTTAATATGGCGGCGTTCGTCGGCTTCAAAACAGCCGGAATACCCGGAGTGGTCTGCGCCGCAATCGGGCTCGCGGTGCCGTCCGTCGCCGTTATCTTAATAGTCGCGAAAGCTCTTGAAAAATTCCGCGGGAACAGGTACATATCCGGCGCGCTCGGGGCTTTGCGCCCCGCGTCGCTCGCGCTTATCGCGTCGGTCGGCGTATCGCTTTTCATCTCCGCGGCGTTCCCGGCGCGTTCGTTCGACTGGCGGAGCGGACTTATTATCGTCCTCGCTCTGCCGCCGATGCTTAAAACGAAGCTGCATCCGTTTATCTATATCGCGCTCGCCGCCGCCGCGGGAATCGCGCTAAAAATGTAGCGTACCGCCGGGCGGGGACGCAAAACAGGCTCCGAAGGAAGTGCCGCAATGCAAAACACACCCGAGAAATTCAAATTTAGTCCCGCGTACGACGGTTCGGTCAAGCTGAAACAGAGCGAGCCGCGCGGCGTGGTCATCGTCGGAGCCGGACTCGCGGGGCTGTACGCCGCGCTGAACACCGACCCCGCGCTTTCCTGCGTCATACTCGCGAAGGAAGAGGTCGAAACCTCGAACTCGTATCTCGCGCAGGGCGGAATCGCCGCCGCGATAGCCGTTGACGACAAGCCGCTGTTCCACGTCGAGGACACGCTCGCCGCCGGAGCCGGACTGTGCGACCGCGCGGCGGTCGAAGTGCTGTGCGGAGAGGGACCGTCCGACATCGCGCGGCTGCTCGCTATGCGCGTGCCGTTCGACCTTGAGGAGGACGGAGAGCTGTCGATAACGCGGGAGGGCGGTCATCATATGAACCGCATACTCCACGCCGGAGGCGACGCGACCGGGCGCGAGGCGGTCAAAACTCTCGCGCATATCGCGAAAGAAACGCCGAACATAGACTTCCGCGAGCACACCTGCTTCTACGACATAGTCACGGACGCGGACGGCACGGTCGAGGGCTGCGTCGTCGCGAAGGACGGCGAGTTCGAGATGATTCCGGCGCGCAGCGTCATAATCGCGACCGGCGGAATCGGTCAGGTGTACGGGAGCAGCACGAATCCGGCGGTCGCAACGGGCGACGGTATCGCCGCCGCAATCCGCGCGGGCGCGGAGCTTGAAAATATGGAGTTCGTGCAGTTTCATCCGACCGGACTGTGGACTGGCGAATCCTCCGGCCGCAGCTTTCTGATTTCCGAAGCCGTACGCGGCGAAGGCGGGCTGCTGAAAAACAAAGCCGGAGTCCGCTTTATGGAGGGCGTTCACGAGCTGAACGAGCTTGCCCCGCGCGACATAGTGGCGCGCGCGATTTTTAAGGAGATAACGGAGTCAGGCGAGCCGTGCGCGTTTATCGATGTGACCGCGAAGCCGCGCGAATTTCTCGAAAAACGCTTCCCGACGATATTCGGCGAGTGCCTGAAGCGCGGAATCGACATATCGAAAGACCGGATTCCCGTGCGTCCGGTACAGCACTACTTTATGGGCGGAATCAAAACCGACCTCCGCGCCCGAACGAACATTCCGGGGCTGTACGCCTGCGGCGAAGCCGCGTATTCCGGGGTTCACGGCGCGAACCGGCTCGCGTCGAACTCAATGCTCGAATGTCTCGTGTTCGGCAGACGCGCCGCGGAGGACGTAAACTCGAAGCCGCGCGCACCGCAGCCCGCGGGAGCCGCGCCGTCAGTAACCGCGCTTCCGGAGCGCGCCGCGGCGGCCGCCGACCTTGCCGGAATCCGCCGAAAAATCCAGTCCGTTATGACCGCCGAGGGCTATGTCGTCCGCACACTGTCCGGGCTTGCCGCCGCGCTCGGCGGGCTTGAAGCGATTAAAAAAGAGCTTGAAGCCGTGTTTTCGCCGTCGCAGGACTATCTCGAAACGCTCAACATCGCGACGGTGGCGTGCGGGATTCTGCAAGGCGCGCTCGCGCGGACGCGGTCCGTCGGCGCGCACTA
>JAITNK010000150.1 GCA_031290515.1 Oscillospiraceae bacterium | reverse complement strand
CACCGCGGCAAGGTGCTTTACGGACAGTTTGATGTCGGCGACACGGTCACGGCGCGCGTCGATACCGACCGCCGCGACGCGATACGCCGCGCGCACTCGGCGACGCACCTGCTGCAATCCGCGCTGCGCGAAACGCTCGGCGACCACGTTCACCAGTCCGGGTCGCTCGTCGAGCCGGACAAGCTGCGCTTTGACTTCACGCACACGGAGCCGCTTACGGCGCAGCAGCTTGAGAATGTCGAACGGCTCGTGAACAGCTGGGTTCTCGCGGGCGAGCCGATCACCGTCGCGGAGAAGTCTATCGAACAGGCGAAAGCCGCCGGCGCGACCGCGCTGTTCGGCGAGAAGTACGGCGACAAGGTGCGCGTCGTGACGATGGGCGGCGCGTCGGGCGATGTTTCCGGCAATATTTCCAAAGAGCTATGCGGCGGAACGCACCTCGACAACACGTCGAAAGTCGGCGCGTTCCACATCACGGCGGAGTTCTCCGTCGCGTCCGGCGTACGCCGCGTCGAAGCGGTAACCGGGCTCAACACGCTGCAATTACTGCACCGCGCGGAAATCCGGCTCGCGGACGCCGGCGCGCTCGTGAAAGCGAACACTCCGGACGAGATACCGACTCGCGTCGCGCAGCTGCAAGCCGAGCTTTCCGAGCTTCGCCGCGCGGTCGAAGCGTCGGTCGCGAAAGCCGCAAGCGGGGTAGCGGACAAGCTCGCGTCCGCCGCCGTGACGTTCGGCGCGCTGCGCGTGGTCGCGGAGACGGTCGCGGGCGACGCGGATACGCTGCGTCAAATCGGCGACCGGCTGCGCGAGCTTGACGAAAACGCCGTCGCGCTGCTCGTGTCGAACGACGGCGGCAAATCCACGTTCTTCGCAACCTGCGGCAAGGGCGCGGTCACGGCGGGCGTTCGCGCGGGAGACCTCGTAAAGGCGGCGACCAAGGTCGTCGGCGGCTCAGGCGGCGGCAAACCGGACTCCGCGATGGGCGGCGGCAAGGTCGTCGCGGACTTTGAGCCTGTGGCGCAGGCGGCGTACAGCTATGTAAAAGGAGCGATAAAATTATGAGCGACTGCATATTCTGCAAAATCGCGGCGGGCGAGATTCCGTCCGGGATTGTCTACAAGGACAAAAACGTCGTGGCGTTCCGCGACATTGAGCCGAACGCGCCGACGCACATTCTCGTGATTCCGCGCTTCCACATCGAGTCGGCGGACGATATTCACGCCGATTACATCAGCGCGGACGGCGAATACGTCGTCGCGACAGACGCACTCGTCGGTTATATTTTCAGCGCAATCCCTAAAATCGCCGTCGCGGAGGGGCTTACGAACGGCTACCGCGTCGTCACAAACGTCGGCGCGGACGCGCACCAGTCGGTGAAGCACCTGCACTTTCACCTGCTCGGCGGCACCGACCTCGGCACCCGGGCTTGCTAATCCGCAAGCCGCGGGGGCTGTGGCGCGGGTACCGCTGCCAAAATTCATAATCCGGAACGGAGTTACGCTATGGCTTGGCTGCAAATCAATCATAAATCGAACGCGCTGCACGGCAACGTGACGCTGAACGTCGTAATCCCGGCGGAGCCGCCGATGTTCCCGAGACAGCGCGCGGACTTCAAGACCGTCTACCTGCTGCACGGCATCACCGGCGACAACACCGACTGGCTCCTGAACACCGACGCCGCCGCTCTGGCGCAGGCGGCGGATACCTGTTTTGTGTTCATATCCGGCGGTAACGGGTACTACATAGACTCCGCCGCGGGCGGCGCGTACTCCGAATACGTCGGACGCGAGGTCGTCGAGTTCACGCGGCGGCTTCTGCCGCTGTCGCCGAAGCGCGGGGACACGACGCTCGCCGGGTACTCAATGGGCGGGTACGGCGCGCTGTACAACGGGCTGAAGCACTTTGAGACGTTCGGACACATAATCGCGCTGTCGGCGGCGGACGGAATCTCGAACGCGGTAGCGTCCGGCGACGCGCCGAACCAGTACGGTTTCACGCGGGCGTTTTACCGCGCGCTGTACGGTTCCGACGAGGCGATAGCCGCTCTGCCGCAGTCGGAATATTTTGTCGCGAACCTCGCCGCGCGCGTACTGCCCGAGGCGAAAGCGAAAGGTCTGCCGCTCGACCTGTACTTCGCCTGCGGTTGGAACGACTTCCTCGCGCCGGTGAACCGCGAGCTGAAATCGCGGTTCGACGCAACCGGCTTCCCTCACTTCTATGAGGAGGGACCCGGCGGACACGAGTGGGCGTTCTGGCAGAAGTTTCTGCGGCGCGGACTTGAGCGAATCGCGCCGATACCGCAGTTCGGTATGAAAGGCACGCCGTTCTGGCTCTCCGACCCGCGCGACGCGGAATAGCGAAACAGCTCTTTACCGAAAGGTAAAGAGCTGTTTTTTTGCGCGGTAAGGTAAGAAGTATCCCTATTTCAGCCGCACGGCGATTCCCGCGACAAGCTCGTACACGCGGTCGAAATCCGCGGCGAGCGCGGAGTTCAGCCGCCCGAGCGTTTCGACGTAGCGCAGCGTCGAAGCGTCATAGCCGCCGCAGTCGCTTCCCACGTCGTTCGTGACGACGACGAGGTTGCCGCACGCGCCGCGAAGCCGCGAAACGTCCGCGTAGAGCTTGCCGAAGACCTCGCGCTCGTTGCCGACGTCGTCGTACATCTCGTTCGCGGTGAGGTTGCACAGACATTCGAGCAGTACCGAAGAGCCGGGCGCGACCGGCGCGCCGCCGACGTCGGAGTACCGCTCAAGCTCGATAAAACCCTTGCCGCGCCGCATTTCCTGATGCCGCGCGATTTTCGCGTTCGCGCCGTCGCCGTAAGGCTTCATCGCGAACAGATAATACTGCGGCTGCGGCAGCGCGGCGAGCAGCCGCTCGGCGAACGTGCTTTTGCCGTTCGCGCTACCGCCGGTGAGCAGAACCGTCATTCGCCTGCCCCCCACTGTCCGAGCATATGCGAAAACCAACCGTAAACGTCCATTCCGTAGACCTTTGACAGGTTTTCGGGCGACAGCGCGCCGTCCGGCGTACCGTCCGCGACGACGGTTCCGCGGTCGAGCAGTATTGCCCGCGAGCCGAACGCCCGCGCGAGCGACAGGTCGTGTATAACGGAGACGACGGCGCGCCCCGGCGTTTTCAGCCACGCGGTGATAAGCTCAAACAGCCCTTTCTGATACACGAGGTCGAGGTGGTTAGTCGGCTCGTCGAGAATCAGCAGGCTCGGGTTCTGCGCGAGCAGCTGCGCCAGAAACGCGCGCTGTAATTCGCCGCCGGACAGCGACAGCACGGACTGCTTCAGCATCGGGCGGAGTCCCGCCGCGTCAATCGCAGCCTCGACCGCGGAGTCGCCGCCGCCGTCCCCGCGCGAGAGAAAGCCGGAAGTGTGACTGTACCGCCCGAGCCGGACGACTTCCTCAACCGTGAACGCATAGCCGACGTAGTGGTTCTGCGCGAGAACACCGACCGACCGCGCAAGCTCGCGCGGTTTAATGCGCGCAATGTCGCGCCCGTCGCAGTAAATTTCGCCGGAGTAGCGTACTCCGCGCGTCACGGCGTTGATAATCGTGGACTTGCCCGCGCCGTTCGGTCCCGCAATCATAAGCCACTCGCCCTCCGAAACGGAGAAACTGACCCCGCGCAGAATCTCAGCCGCGCCGTACCTGACCGCGAGGTTGCGTACGTCGAGAAGCGCGCTCATTGCCCACGCCTCCTCGCGGCATAGAATATGTAGATGAACACCACGGCTCCGATGAGCGACGTTACGACGCCAATCGGAAGCTCGCGCGGGTTTAGAACCGTGCGCGAAATCAGGTCGCAGAGCATAAGAAACGACGCTCCCGCAATAGCCGAAGCGGGCATAAGACGCCTGTGGTTCGGACCCGTGACCATACGCACCATATGCGGCGTTACGAGTCCGACGAACGCGACGGTACCGGCGACCGAGACGCTGATTCCAATCAGCGCGGAGACGCAAATCAGCACGGCGAGCTTGACGCGGCGCACGTTCACGCCGACGGCGCGCGCGTTGTCCTCCCCGACCGCGAACGCGTTCAGCTCCCGCGACAGCGAGAAAAGCACTCCGCCGAAGACTGCGAACGCGAACAGCATAAGCAACACGTCCCCGCGCCCTTTGCCGCTGAGGCTGCCCATAGTCCAGAACATAATGTCCCGGGCGCGGTGTCCGGCGAACGTGACGAGAATCTGAATCACGCTGCTCGCGAACATCGAAAAAATCACGCCGACGAGTATAATCGTGTTTGTGCTGAGCGAGCCGTCGAGTCTGTAGGCGAGCGACAGAATCAGCAGCAGCGACAAAAACGCGCCGCAGGACGCGAGTACGGTCGTTCCCGAGAACGGAAGTCCGGGTATGCTGACCCGGGTGATAATTGCAATAACGGCTCCGAGGCTCGCGCCGGAGGACACGCCGAGCGTCGAACCGTCGGCGAGCGGGTTTTTCAGAAGTCCCTGCATAGCCGCGCCGGTGAGCGACAGCGTCGCGCCGACAAGTCCGGCGGTCAGCGCGCGCGGAATCCGCAGGCTCGCTATGTACACGCTCGAACCCGCGGGCTTTACCCCGGTAATCGCGCCGCGCAGCGCGGCGATGCAGTCGCGCGCGGAAACCGGTACGCTTCCGAACAGCAGCGACACGCCGAACGAAGCGAGCAGAACGACGACAAAGACCGCATAGACCAACGGCGCGAACCCCTCCCGAACCTGCGAGAGGGGCGCGGTATTTGATTTCCGTAGTCTACCCAAGAGTCACCTTTGTAAGAGAAAGAAGTGATCGTCGGAAGCCGTGGTTGCACCGACGGAGCAGTCAAAGACTGTGAGCGGGAGAATGGGTTCCGCATCCGCAGACGCGTACCCCGTGCGAGCTTGCGAGTACGGAGCGAAAGGCGGGCTTTGCCCGGCAGAGCAGATAATGAACGCGCATTACCTAAAAAGGCTATGCCGCCCCTCGGTAAAGAGAAGCGGCATAAAAACGGCATCCAAGCAGAACACAACAGCGGAGAACCGCATAATTGCGTAAGTCTTGCACAACATTTCCCTTCCCCAGGAGAATTTGTACGACACGAAAACAGGTCTCCCGGCTTAGCTTCTCGCTGACGGAATCAGCTGCCTACTCAGGCTCCTTCCCGACGCTTGCGCGTCAGTGGACTTTGCCCTTTCGTCGGCGTCACGGTTACTGGGATAGCTCAGAAATTTCATCTGCTTCCCTCGGTTCAGGGAACCGGTACTGCGGTACATAGTCGTGTCAATTCAATTGAGAAGAGTATACCCTATACGAAACGCATTGTCAAGCGGAAATTAAAAATTTTCAGTATTAGCCGCTTGGTCGGGCGAAGCCCTCCCTGCGCTCTGTGCTCGCAAGCTCGCACGGGGAACGCGACTGCGGTCGCGGAGCCGTCTGCGACGGCAACCGGCGCAGCGGGCTAACGCCCGTACTCGCAGCCGCAGTAGCTCTGGCGGTACAGACCGTACTCGCGCGAAAGCTCCAGACTGCGCTCGTACCCGCCGCGCTTTTTGAAGTCCGCCGGAAGCCAGCGCACTCCGTACTCCGCGGCGGCGGCTTCGCCGGTCCCGTTAATCAGCGCGGCGTTCTTTTGCTTGCCGACCGTGAGCGAGGTCGCGGCGTACGGCAGCCCGAGCCGGCGCGCCTCCTCCGCCGTACGCCGAAGCCGGAGCGCAAAGCACTTGCGGCACCGCTCCCCGCCCTCCGGCTCGGATTCGAGTCCGGCGGAAAGCTCCGCAAACTCCGCGCGGTCGTACTCGGGAACGATGAGCGGGATTTCGCGGTAAAGCGGCGGTTTCATAAGAAACCGCCGCAACGCGCCGAGCCGGAGAGCAAACTCCCGCTCCGGAAAAATATTCGGGTTGAAGAAAAACAGACGGAGCGAGAAAGCGCGTGAAAGCTCCTCAAGCGCGCGCGCCGAGCAGGGCGCGCAGCAGACGTGGAGCAGAAGCCCGGGTCTCTTGTCGCCGGCGGCTTCAATTTCGGCGAGCATTTCGCGGTCGTAAAACCGCGGACTCAAAAGTACTTTTTGACGCTTTCCCCGGCGAGAGCCGCGTCCGACGTGACCATCATCGTGAACCGCAGCCCGTGGGTCGCGCCGAAATCGTTCACCCAGTCGAAGAACGCCTCCGCCTCGGGTCCGTACTCCCTGCCGATGATTTTGAGGACGCTGTCGAAGAAAATGTGCGTAACGTCATAGTTGCCGGAGCGCAGCCCGGTGATGAACCCTTTCAAAAAGTCATAGCCCGGGAAGTCGTAATCCGTGGACTCGATCAGCCGTACGTCGTGCGGCAGGTCGTAGGTCAGATGACCTCCGCGCTCCACACATATGATATTTCCCTTCTCGTCTTTCAGCGCGTGGTTGACAAGCTCGATAAACTGCTTGGTTTTGCCGGAGCCTTTGACGCCCATAATCAGCTTTAATGCCTGCATCGGAAACACATCCTTTCAGATAAATAATCGGACATACCTATTTTACCAAAAGATACGCCGGAATTCAACTGTAATTTTATGAAATATCGCAAAAACTTGAAGTTACAGATTGAGGTAACATTTTGCCGGGAAATATATGCCGTGTAACCCGTGTTGTAAACCATCGGGGCGTATACTGGATTCACCGAAGCGAAAAACGGAAACCCGGGAGGATTTGCGGTGAAAACGATAGTCTACGTCATAATGATTCTGCTTGCGGCGGCGGTTATTATCTCGGTCGCCGTACCCTTTGGCGCGGCGGCGGATTCCGGTAAGCCGGAGGAGCGCGCGGCGTCATACTCCGTGCGGGAACGGGCGGAGTGAGTCATAACTGACAACAACAGCGGGCATATGCCCGCTGTTTGCCTGTTTGCTACGCCCCGAATATCTGCTTGTACAAGTCCTCGCCGAACGCCGTTACGAGCGGCTTGCCCTCGGCGATTTTGAACGTGCGCTTGCCGTCGTCGAGACGCTGTGCGCGGAGGTAGTACGCGCGGTTCTCGTCGCCGAACGCCGTCGCGTAGAGGTACATATGCGTGACGGAGAACACCTCGACTTCGTTGTCAATCATCGCCTGCGTGACCTGGCGGCAGATTTCGGAACCCTCGCGCTCGTTCGTGGACGAAAACGATTCGTTCAGGAATACGAGACTGCCCGGCGTAAGACTGTCGCCGATTACGGACAGCCGCGCAAGCTCCTCGTCGAGCTTGCCGGACTTCATACGCACGTCCGCCTCTTTCTTGAAGTGCGTGTAAAGGTTGCGGCGCAGGGGAGAGGTATACCGCGCGGCTCCGACGAACATTCCGCACTGGCTCATCAGATACGCCTGCCCCATACCGCGGAGGTATGTGGACTTGCCGCCCTGGTTCGCGCCCGTGATTACAAACAGCTTCATATTCTCGACGTTCAGCTCGGAGCCGACCGCAGGCTGGCGGCGCATAAGCGTCAGCGCGACGTCGTAAAGCCCGTCCCAGTCGCGCTTCGTGCTCTCGACCGGGAGCAGAACCGGCTTCGCGAGAGGCGCGCCGATTTTCTTGAGCGCGGTCTCGAGGTTCACGACGCCGACATAGAACGCAAGCTCGTTGCGGAGCATATTGAAGAAACTGCCGACGAATTCCGCGGACTGGCGGAGAGCCGCCGTCATATCGTCCACCGCGAGGTCGGTGCGAAGCTCAAGTTCCGCTTTCTGAATGTGCATCGTTGTGGAGTTGTCGGGAACCGTGTACATCGGCGCGGTCATCCAGTTGTTGGTCAGCCCGCCGAAAGCCGGCTTGCGCGACGTGTAGTTCACGCCCTCGAGTATCGCGCCGAGGTCCGCGCTTATAATCGCGTCGTCGCCGGAGTACAGTTCGTGGAGCTTTCTGTCGAGCGGGTTCAGATAACGGTCCGAAAGCTCTTCCTCGATGAGCGAGAACAACTTCGTGAAGCCCTCCGAAGCGAAATGTTTGCGCTCTCTCGCCGCGGTTTTGCGCAGCGACTTAAGACTGTCCATACAGCGCAGCAGATACGCGAGCGTGTTATGGTACATAACCGAAACGTGCGACGAGGCGAGCGTCCGGAACTCGCGGTAGTGCCGCTCGGTAGCTTCGTCCGCGATTGTGAACAGCTTTTCGACCGCGCCGGGGTTTTGGCGCACGTCGTCAAGCACGGCGTGGCGGTACTCGATTTCCGCGTAGTCCTGAAGCGGCGTAAACAGCGCGACGTCGCAGACTCCGCGGATTGTGGCGTTGCCGTCCGCCATTGTGTCGAGCAGCTTGCCTATTTGCAGGTCGGTGTACAATTCGTCGCGTCCCGGGCATTTCTGCGCGTTTATGTCGAAGCCGCGGTCGCGGAACATAAGATTCGCTTTCATAGTTTACGCCCCCTTCTTCGCCTGAAGTCTCGCGGAGAACTGTTCGTATGTCATATTGTGCTTCCCGGCGATTTGCATCGCGAACGCAACGCCCTGCGGAGCTTCGCGCACGATTTTGAACGTGCGGTGTTCCGGGTTGTCCTCGTCGATGAGGAACACCATACTGACCGTGTCCTCGCCGCGGTCGGCAAGCTCGTCGAGGTATGTGACGACGACGGCGGGACAGCCGAGCTTCGAGATTGCGTCCATCATCTTTCCGGCGAGCGGAAGCGCGTCCGCGACGGTCGTCGAAGCGTAAATCTCGTTGACGATGATAACGCTGCTTTTCGTCGCGCGCGTAAGAATATTGTGCAGGCGCACGACGTCGTCGCGGAGCTGACCGTTTTGCAGGTCGTCGTCCTCCGGCTTGCCGAAGTGAGTATAAATCGCGTCGAACTCGCAGAGCCGCGCGTCCTCTCCCGGAAGCGGCAGTCCGAGCGCGGCGATATAGTTCGCCTGACCGAACGCGGTAGCGAACGTCGTCTTGCCGCCCTGGTTCGGACCCGTTACGACGATTATCCGTTCCGGCATATTCAGCTCGAAGTCGTTTGTGACGACCCCGGCGCGGCGCAGTTTCATTGCGAGCGCAACGTCAAACCCGGCTTTGATATAGAGATTTTCGCCGCCGGCGACGATTTTCGGATAACAGAACGGAAGTCCGGACTCGCGCATCGGCGCGAGAAAGTCGTTCCACAGTAAGTAATACTGCACCTCGCGGGCGAAACGGCGCAGCGCGTCGTCCACAAACTCGAGATACTCGGCGCAGAAGCCGTCAAGGTCGTTGAACACGTCCTTATATATGCGCGCGACCATTTCGAGCACCGCAGTCTCGACGTTCGGCTCGAGCTTGCCCTGCGCGAGAGTGCGCTCATAGACGCGCTCGCCGCCCTGCTAGAACTTGCGGAAGAGGTTAAGCACTTCCTCGCCGCGGTTAATCTCGCCGTCGAACTTCCTGACGCGCACCTGCGACGGTTTGATTCGCATATTGTACCGTACGTCGGACAGTCCGGCGCGTATTCTGACGATGCGCTCCGAAAACTCGCGGTAGCCCCCGCGTCCCGCGAAGCCGACGACATACTCGCGGAACTCGCGCAGTCCGGCGGACTTGTTTTCCCGCGACGACAAATATCCGGCGAGAGTATCGACGGCGCGCATATACTTCTCGGCGCAGTTGAGCAGCTCGCCGCGCGTCAGATACCCGGCGCGCCACCTGTCCTCGGGCTTAAGCTCCGCGACGGTGAGCAGCTGCGCGTAGTCCTCCATTTTGATTGCGCAGTCAAGCACAGCATCGGAAAATTCGGCGAATTTTTCGCGAAGCTCCGCGTCCGAGTCAAGCTCCGCCGCAATTTCCTGGCGAAACTCCGACACGATGCGGCTTTCCGGCTTTGAATAGAAATAGTCGCCGAGCGAGAGGTACGGCTTCGCCTTGATTATCGGGCTGAACACCTGGTCAAGGTTCAGGTCGCGGAAAAACTCCGGCTCCGGCGGAGACTTCGGAACGTCGTAGGTATCGCGCGTCGGGAAAAGTATGCTGTAGAACAATTCGGCACCACCTTATTTTTATTTTTGAAACTGCCTTGCGCGGGGAGCGCGCGCTTTTTCGCGAAAAAGCTGCAAAAAGGCGAAGTTTGCTGATTAGACCTCGCGGGGTACAGCCGCGGCTGCGGCTTGGTCTTTTTAACGCGCCGGCGGAGCCGGCTCCGCAATTGTTAATTAGCGCGGCTCCGCCGTGCGGTTCAACAGCCTGAATTCACGGTAGTCGAGCAGGTTATCGCGGAGCAGAGCCGGCGTGTCGAGCTTGTAGGGGCAATGCTCCGTGCAGTGACCGCAGTGCAGGCAGTTTTCTATGTTTTCCATACGCGCCGCCCAGTCGTCCGACAGCAGCGCGGCGTTCGGCGAGCGGCGAAGCAGCAGGCGCATACGCGCCGCCGTCGGGATTTCGATTCCGGCGGGACACGGCTGACAGTAGCCGCAGCCGCGGCAGAAATCGCCGGCAAGCTCTTTCTTGTCGCGCTCAAGCTCGGCGGCAAGCTCGCCGTCAAGCTCCGGCGGAGCGTCGTGATACGACAGAAACTCCGACAGCTCCGAGTCGCGCTGTACGCCCCAAATGGGCAGAACGTTCGGGAAGCCGCGCAGATACGCGTAAGCGAGCTTCGAGTTCGTTATAAGCCCTCCGGAGAGTGCTTTCATCGCGACGACTGTCATACGCTTTTCCGCGGCGCGCCGTACGAAATCAATCTCCTCGCCGCTTGACAGAAAGTTGAACGGATACTGAATTATCTCGTAAAGCCCGGAACCGAGTGCCTCGTCCGCGACCGCGAGCCGGTGATTCGTGATTCCGATATGGCGGATTTTGCCCTGCGCTTTCGCCTCGAGCATAGCGTCGTACAGACCGGAGGAGTCGCCGGGGCGCGGCACGAAGCCGGGATTGTGGAACTGATAAAAGTCTATGTAATCGGTCTTGAGATTCGTCAGCGAAGTGTGAAGCTGTTCCCAAAAACCGCTTACGTCGAAGCTCATCGTCTTGGTCGCAATATATATTCTATCACGGATTTCCGAAAATGCAATACCAAGTTTGGATTCGCTGTCGGAATACGCGCGCGCGGTGTCGAAATATGTGATTCCGCCGTCAAACGCGCGCCGGACGAGCCGCGCCGCGTCCGGTACGGAAACGCGCTGAATCGGGAGCGCGCCGAATCCGTTCTTCGACACGGTGCAGCCGGTGCCGCTGATTTCGATTCTGTCCAAATTACTTCGCCGCCTTTGTCGCGTCAATCCGCGCTTTATTCGTAAACAGCGCGATTTTCATACATTTCGTCGTGCAGACTTCCGCGCACCTGCCGCAGCCGATACACACGGAGTAGTCGATGACCGCGAGGTTGTTGTCCATACTTATCGCGCCGACCGGGCACTCGTGTTCGCACTTGCGGCAGGCGATACAGCCGGCGGAACACTTTCTGCGCGTGTCCGCGCCCTTATCGTGCGACGAGCAAATCATAAGAGTCGTAATCGTGTCGTCGTGAATCCAGATTAGGTTGTTCGGGCAGACCCGCGCGCACATACCGCACCCGGCGCACAGTTTGAGGTTGACGCGGGCGATTCCGTCCTCGATGCAAATCGCGCCGGTCGGACACTGCGCGGCGCAGTCGCCGTAGCCGATACAGCCGTACTGGCAGGAAGCTGCTCCGCCGTAGTACATTTTCGCGGCGGCGCAGGTCGTGATACCGTCGTACTCCATTTTGTCGCCGCGAACGTCCGGCGCGCCTCCGCAGCGCACGGCGGCGACCATTTCCAGTACGTCCTTATAACCGACGCCGAGGATGCCGGAAATCTCGCGCGAGACCGCGTCCCCGCCCGGAACGCAGAGGTTCGTCTCCGCGTCGCCGTCGGCGAGAGCCTTGGAATAGCCGTCGCAGCCGGTGAAGCCGCACGCGCCGCAGTTCGCTCCGGGCAGCGTATCCCGGATTTGCGCGACGCGCTCATCGACGCGGACGTACATAAGCTTCGACGCGGCGACGAGCAGTACGGCGCAGACCGCGCCGATTGCCGCGACGGACAGTACCGCAAGCAGAATCGGGTTCATAGAAGTTACACTCCCGGGAAGAGATTTTCAACGATACCGTTGAAGCCGAAGAACGAAAGCGAGAGTATCGCCGCCGCGACGAGCGCGATTGGCAGACCCTTAAAGGCTTCCGGAGGGTCGGAATACTCAATCCGTCCGCGGACTCCGGAGAAAATCACCATTGCGAGCAGGAAGCCGAGTCCGGAGCCGACCGAGTTGACCATCGAGGTCAGGAAGTCGTACCCCGCGTCAATGTTCGCGATTGTGACGCCGAGTACGGCGCAGTTTGTCGTAATCAGAGGCAGGTAAACGCCGAGCGCGGTGTACAGCGCGGGAGCATATTTCTTAAGCGCGATTTCGACGAGCTGGACGAGCGCGGCGATTACGAGAATGAACACGACCGTTTGCAGATAGCCCATACCGTTCGGCACGAGCAGGTAAACCTGAATCGGGTAGGTGACGGCGGTCGCGAGAGCCATAACGAACACGACCGCGACGGACATTCCCGCCGCGTTTTTGAGGTCTTTTGAGACCCCGAGGAACGGACAGATTCCGAGAAACTGCCGCAGAACGTAGTTGTTGACAAGTACCGCCGCCATAAGCACGGACACGAGTTTAAGCATAGCCTACGCCTCCTCTCCCGACGCGATTTTCTTCGATTTGACGCAGGTGTCGCGCACGGGGCAGCCGAGACAGCCCTCCGGCTTAGGCGGCGACCGCTTCAGTATGCGGTACACGAGCGCGATCAGGCAGCCGAACACGATAAAGCCGCCGGGCGCCATAGTGAGTACCGAAATTCCGTTTTTGCGGAGCCACGGAATCGCGATTCCGAACCAGGAGCCGGAGCCGAGAATCTCGCGTATGCTCGCCATCACGAGCAGCGCGAGCGTGAATCCGAGACCCATTCCGATTCCGTCGAGCAGGGAATCGGCGACGCGGTTCTTGTTCGCGAACATTTCCGCGCGCCCGAGTATTATGCAGTTTACGACGATGAGCGGCAGATATATGCCGAGAGCCTCGTACAGACTGTAGACGTACGCCTGTAAAAGCGTCTGCACGACGGTCACGAAGCCCGCGATAAGCACGATGTAGCACGGTATGCGAACTTTGTCGGGAATTACGTTGCGAAGCAGCGATATGACGACGTTCGAACAGACGAGTACAAACGTCGCCGCGAACCCCATACCGATTGCGTTCGACGCCTGCGTCGAGACCGCGAGCGTCGGGCAGGTGCCGAGAATCAGCACGAGCACCGGGTTCTCGCGAATCAGTCCGCGCAGCAGGATACTGGGTTTGCCGCCGTTTTGACCGTTTCCGCTCATTTCGCACCTCCGAGCCAGTATTCGTTTACGAAAGCGACCGCGTCGATAACCGCGGCGCGGTACGCGTTTGAGGAAATCGTGGCGCCCGTATACGCGTCCACGGCTTCCGCGCCCGCGAGGTCTACGCCGGAGGCGTTAATCTGCGCCTCGATGTGCGCGGCGGCGAGGTCGCCCTTGCCCTTCGTGTCGCCGTTGACGAGAGTGCGCGTACCGAGTATGCGTCCGTCAAGCCCGGCGAGCGCGATCAGCGTAATACTGTCGCGTCCGTTGAAGCCTTTCGCGCCGAGATTCAAGATATACCCGAGCGTTTCGCCGTCCGCGCCGAGAGCTTCGTAAGCCCCGCGCACGGCGGCGTAGCTGCCGTAAGGCGCGTCCTCCGCTTCGCGGAAGCCGTACGCTTCCGGCATAATCTCGCGCATCGCCGTCTCGGTACGCTTAACTGTCGCGTCCGCGATAACCGGAGCCGTAACTTCGTTCAACGCGGCGAGTACGCCCGCGATTACGATGCAAATCGCGAGCAGCACGGCTACCGGCTTAATCATTTCGCACCTCCGAGCGGTTTCTTAATCGTCCAGCGGTTAATGTACGGCGTGAGAATATTCATCAGCAGAATCGAGAACGAAACGCCCTCCGGATAACTGCCGTATTTGCGGATTACGACCGTCAGAAAGCCCGCGCCGACGCCGAAGACTACGCGCCCCCAAAAGGTGTACGGCGTCGTCACATAGTCCGTCGCCATAAATATCGCGCCGAGGAAGAGACCGCCGGACAGCACCGACTGCACCGGGGGAAGGCCGAACGCCGCGGACAGCGCGAACACCGCCGCGACGAACACGACCGGCGTCTCCCAAGAGATAACCCTGCGGATAAGCAGATATACGAATCCGAGCGTCAGCGCGAGCGCGCTCGTTTCGCCGAGACTGCCACCGTGGTTTCCGAGGAACAGCTGAAGCGCGGAAACGCTCTCGCCCCTGCCGAGAAACGCGAGCGGAGTCGCCGTCGTGACCGCGTCGGTTCCGGCGGGAATCCACTCGCGAGTCCACGCGGTCATCGACGCGAAGCACAGCACGAGGATAATCCGCGCCGTTATCGCGGGGTTCGCGAAGTTGCGTCCGATGCCGCCGAAAAGCTGCTTCACAAGCACAATCGCGGCAAACGAACCGACGACCGCCTGCCACAGCGGAATCGTAACCGGGAGATTAAACGCGAGCAGAACGCCGGTGACGGCGGCGGACAGGTCGCTGATTGTGTTCACGCGCTTCGTCAACTTCTCAAACGCGAACTCAAACACTGCGCACGACGCGGCGCAGACCGCCGCAACGAGCAGCGAGCGGAGTCCGAAAACGAGACACGCGGCGACGAGCGCGGGCGCGAGCGCGATAAGCACGTCGCCCATAATCCGCGCCGTCGTGTCGCCGTGGCGTATGTGCGGGGAGGGAGATACAAAAAGCCGCGATGGTTCGCTCATTCCGCAGCCTCCTTTGCGGTTTTTGCGGCGAGCTTCGCCGCCTCGCGCTCCGCCTGCGCCTTTACGAGATTCTGATAGTTCCGAAGCTCGGCTTTCGCGAGCTTCATATACTGCGTAAGCGGACGCTTCGCCGGACACGAGAACGTACAGCAGCCGCACTCTATACAGAGTCCGACCTTAAGCCGCTCAAGCTCTTTCGGCTTGTTCGCCTGATACGCGAGCTGAATTTCAACGGTAGTCAGCCGCATAGGACAGTGCGAAACGCAGCGTCCGCACCGCATACACGGTTTTTCTTTCGGCACCTCGGCGTCCGCTTCGGTGAACGCGAGAATTGCGTTCGTCTGCTTTTTGACCGGCAGAGCCGCCGACGGCAGAGCCGCGCCCATCATCGGTCCCCCGAGCAGAAGTTTGCGTACGGTTTCGGGCTTAACCCCGCAGAAACCGAGTACGTCCTCCACAGGAGTTCCGATCGGGACGATTACGTTCTTCGGGTCGGGTACCGCGGAACCGTCCACCGTAACGCGCTTCGACACGAGCGGCATTCCGGTTCCGATATACCGGGCGATTGCGGCGAGCGTCGTGACGTTTATGACTATCGCGCCCGCGTCAAGCGGGAGCTTCCCCTCCGGAACCGCCCGCCCCGTGAGGTTGTAAATCAGCATTTTTTCGCCGCCCTGCGGGTAGAGCGCGGGAAGCGACGCGACGGACGCTATCGGTTCCGCCGCGCAGTATTTTTTCATAACCGCGATTGCCTCGGGCTTATTGTCCTCGATACCGATGATAATGCTCCTGACCCCGAGGTATTCGGACAGCAGCCGCACGCCGCTCCATACAAGCTCCGCGTCGTCGATAAAAGTGCGCGTGTCGGCGGTTATGTACGGCTCGCACTCCGCGCCGTTAACGATAACATATTCGATTTGCGAAACGTCTTTTACCGACAGCTTCGCCGCGGTCGGGAAGCCCGCCCCGCCGAGTCCGACCACGCCGCTTGCGCGGACGGCGGCAAGAAACGACGCGAGGTCGGAGACTTCCGGCGGCGAGGTCTCGACCGCGGACTGCAATCCGTCGGACTCGATTACGACGATCGTTCCGCGTTCTCCGGTCGCCGGCTCCGAGTCCTGTATTTTGCTGACGGTGCCGGAGACGGACGCGTAAATATCGGCGGAGACGGCTCCCGCGGCTTCGCCGATAAGCTGTCCGACTTTGACCGCGTCGCCGACCGCTACGACCGGCTTCGCCGGCGCGCCGATATGCATCGACATCGGAATCCGGACGAGCTTCGGAGCGGGCAGCGGGACGGCGGGGAACCGCGCGGTATTCTTTTTGTGCGGCGCGTGAACGCCGGGAAGTTTTTTCACGGTTACGGCTTCATCCTCTCAGGCGGAAACAGTAGATATTGCGCACGCTTCTGCGTCACATTGTAATTATACCAAAAGTTCGGCGAAACTTCAAATTGATTTTTGTACATTTTTCAATAATCATTCGATAGAATACAGGACGTTAACGTACTTTTATTATCAAAATTATGTAGAAAAGCAGTATTGTCTGCGAACGAACCCGGAAACAAGACTACTTAGGCAAAGCCGCGTCTCGCGCAAGCGGCGTTTTGCCGATACTCGGCTCCGCCGTCCGCAGACGCGTACCCCGTGCGAGCCTGCGAGCACGGAGCGCGGGGAGGGCTTAGCCCGACCGAGCGGCTAATGGCTAATACTCGGCTCTCGTCACGAGCGAAGCCAGAAGTCCGGTCAGACTGCCGCAGATTATGCCGAACGAGGTCAGTACCGGCGCGTAAACCGCGATTTGCGGCGTTCGGGTAATCAGCGCGGCGACACATAGCTGCGCGAGATTGTGCGCGACGCCGCCGGCGGCTCCGGTGACGAAAGCGAGCCGCCGCCCGAACCGTCTGTAAATCAGCAGCGTGACGAGAAGCGATACGCCGCCGCCCGCCGCGGAGTACAAAAACGCGGACGCACCGCCGCCGAATACCGCGCCGAGTATGATTCGCCCCGTCTGCACGAGCGCGGCGGAGCCGGCTCCGAGCGAAAGCAGCGCGGCGAGCGCGACGGCGTTCGCCAGTCCGAGCTTGATTCCCGGGAACGGAAAAAACGGCGGAATCCGGGATTCGATAAGGTGGACAATCAGCGCGAGAGCGCAGAGCAGCGAGGTTCGCGCAAGCTTTTTTGCGGTCATCGTCTACCCCAGTTCCGCATCGACGGCGGACGGCGGCGCGTACGCGAAGCGCACCGTTACGCGGTTCGGCAGACAGACTATCGGAACCGCTCCGAGCGTTCCCTGACGGACGCAGATTTGGTCGGGACAGTCCGCTTCAAGCATATAAACGCCGTCGCGCGAGACGCGTACGACGTTCAGGCGTCCGTCCGCTTCGACCGTTACGTCAACCGGTTCCGCGAGGCTTCGGAGGTCGATTTCGCGTATGATTTCACCGTTTTGCAGAATTTGGACGGTTTCGGACTTTACGCCGCCCGACACGAGCAGAAGGTACGAGCAGATACCCGCGACCGATACGGCCGCGAGTACGGCGACCCAGAATATTATGCGGCGGTTCAGTTCAGTCCGCGATTTCATACGCGCTCTCCGATGTGAAAATTTCCGCGACGCCGCGCGTAATCGTAATCGCGCCGCCGTTCGACACAAACACGGCTCCGAGCGCAACGTCGGTGTCACGGAGCAGCCCGAGCGATTTTTCAAGACCCATCACATAAAACGCGGTGGCGAGCGCGTCGCACACGGCGGAGCTTTCGCCGATAACCGTGATGCTCGCGAGACCGGACTGCGCGGCTTCGCCGGTACCCGGGTCGATAATATGCGCGCCGCGCTCGTACTCTCCGCTCGTGACGGCGGAGAGGTCGGTAAGCGACAGCACTCCGGCGTAGGGACTGTCCGCGCCGTCAGGAAACGGATTGCGGATACCGACGCGCCACGGTCCGCCGTCCGGCTTCACGCCGACCGCGTAAATATTGCCGCCGAGGTCGATGAGCGCGGACGTAACGCCCGCCGAGCGCAGACTATCCGCGGCGAGGTCGGCGGCGTAACCCTTTGCGATTCCGCCGAGGTCGAAGCCGGAACCTGCCGCGGCGTTCTCCGAGCCGGGGTAGCGAATGTCGAACGCGCCTCCGGTCAGCCCGCGCATTTCTTCGGCGAGACTCAGTATCGCGTCAACGTCCGCGGACGACGCGCCGTCCGTGATTTCCGACCCGAGCGCGAGAACCGCGTCGCGCGCGCCGTTAACCGCGGCTTCGGAGTCCGCGCCGTTCGCCGCTATCGTCATAACAGTGTCCATCGCGAAGAACTCGACCGCCGCGCCGTTCGCCGTTTTTGCGGCGCACGACGCGCACAGCAGTACGGTGCAGAGGAGACTTATGAAAGACGCGTAAGCGCGTCTCCGCGCCCGAAGACGCGTTTCCCGTGAGGGAGAGGGCTTTGCCCGACCGAGCGGTTCCGCGCCCGCAGGCGCGTTCCCCGTGCGAGCCTGCGAGCACAGAGCGATAGAGGGCTTTGCCCGACCGAGCGGCATATCAATACCGGTTGTCGAACACGCGGCGCGTCTTTTTCTCGCTGCGCGGCAAGTCGCCGAGCGCGACGGCTTTCGGCACGACCGTAAGCCCGACGCGCGACTTGAACGTTTCCTTGACGTCGTTCTCGACGTCCCGCGCCGTGACGTTCGGTTCCGTCTCGAAGAACAGCGTCATCGTGTCGCGCCCGTTTAAGTGGTCGATCATTATCTGATACTCGCTCGAAACGCCGGGAACCTCGCGCAGAACGTCGTCAATCTGTCCGGGATAAATGTTCACGCCCTTGACCTTGACCATATCGTCGGTGCGCCCGATAAGCGTCTCGATTCGGGGGTGAGGGCTGCCGCACGGACATTCGCCCGGCAGTATCCGCGTCAGGTCGTGCGTGCGGTAGCGGAGAAGCGGCGCGCCCTCCTTGCGGAGCGTCGTAATCACAAGCTCGCCGGACTCTCCGTCGGGTACGGTTTTCCCGGTCTTCGGGTCAACTATCTCAAAATAGCAGTAGTCGTCCCAGCAGTGCATACCGTTTTCGTACTCGCAGGATATGCCGATTCCGGGACCGTATATCTCGGTAAGCCCGTAGATGTCAAACAGCTTGACGCCAAGCTCCGACGCAATGCGTTTGCGCATTTTATCGCCCCAGCGTTCGCTGCCGATAAGCGCGCGTTTGAGGAAAATTTTGTCGCCGATGCCGCGCTTTTCAATTTCCTCCGCGAGCAGCAGCGCGAACGAACTCGTCGCGGTCAGCACCGTGGACTTCAAATCCGTCATCATACGGAGCTGCTTGTCCGTGTTGCCAGGTCCCATCGGAATCGTCATCGCGCCGAGTTTTTCCGCGCCGAGCTGAAAGCCTATACCGGCGGTCCACAGCCCGTAGCCCGGCGTGATATGCACGCGGTCTGCCGCCGTCACGCCCGCGTACTCGTAACAGCGCACGAACTGGTCAGCCCAGTCGTCCAGGTCGCGCTGCGTGTACGGAATTATAATCGGCGTGCCCGTCGTGCCGGACGACGAGTGTATGCGCACGACCTCGCGCTCGCCGCAGGCGAGGATTCCGAGCGGGTACGCGCCGCGAAGCTCGTCCTTGTCGGTGAGCGGAAGCCGCTCGAAGTCGCCCTGCGGGTCGGACAAGCCGATTTGCGCGCCGCCGAGCTTGTTTTTGTAGAAGCCGCCGTCGATTTTATTGAGCCGCGCGACGAGTTCGCGCAGGGTGTCCGTTTGAGTCTGATTAAGTTTCATTACCGCAATCCTTTGTTGAGTTTTCTTTTAAGTTTGTCTTTTATAACGACGTAACCGCAGGCGAGCGCGGCAGCCGGAACGAGTGCCGCCGCGAACACGACCGTGAACCGCGCGGAAAACCTGTCCGGCAGAGCGCGCGCCGTGACCGCGTAAATCGCGAGCGGGTGCGCGAGATAGACGTAGAACGACGCGCCGTGCAGCTTGTTCATAACGCCGGAGAGCCGTCCGAACCGTACCCGCAGACATACGGTCAGCAGTATGAACATTTCGCCCGCGGCGGCGAGGACGCGCAGCTCCTCGATGTACCTGTGCCAGCCGTGACCGTAGTACCCTTTGATAAACAGAACGGCGTATGCCGCGGCGGGTACCGCGGCGGCCGCCGCAACGGCGAGCTGCCGCCGGCGAATAAACGCGACCGCCCGGTCAATGTCCAGCCCGGCGCAGGTGCCGAGCACCCAGAAAAAGATATAGTACGGGAACACCCTGTCCCACATAACCGCGTTCGGGTACCGCCGTGAGAGCGCGATTGCCAGAAACTGCGCCGCCGCCGCGAGTACGGCGAGCGCAGCCGTCGGCGCGGCGCGCAGAAGCGTCCGCCCGGAGCTTCCGGCGAGCTTGTCTCCCGCGGCGCGGAAGAGCTTCGCGAACTTCAGAACCGCCGGCGCGAGTATGTAAAACTGCATTATTATGACGACGAAGTACAGGTGCGAGACGAGGTTGCCGCGCAGTATGTACGAACCGAGTGCCTCCGGCGAGAAATCGTACGCAAACCGCGGGGCGGCGAAAAAGCAGAAATACAAATAGTAAACGGCGCACCAGACGACGTACGGCAGGTACACGCGCTTAACTCTGCCGCCGAGGTACCGAAAATACGCGCGCTTTTTGCGGCTCATCGCGTACTTCATTCCGGCTGTGAAAATAAACCCGGGCATTCCGAGCATAACGACGCGCCGGACGATATACACGGCGTCGTGTACGGGAAGCGCGCCGGGAGTCAGCGTCGGCGCGGTGTTCGCATAGGCGTGAATCGCGACGATAATGACCGTAAGCGCAAGCTCGAACAGCGTTACGCCGTCGAGATGTTCGGTTTTATCGCGCCGTAAGGCGTTTTCGCTCACCCGGCGGCACCCGCTCCGAAGCGCAGAGCCGCGAAATTCTGCTCCGCCCGCGCGTCGCCGAGCAGGCCGCGGAGCGCGGATTCGACCGTCCCGGGCGAAATGCCGAGCAGTCCGGCGGACGCGCCGATAAGCGCGACGTTCAGTCCGCGGTACGAGCCGGTCGCGGCGAAAAGCGCGTCCGCGTCAAGCTCCGTTATCCGCCGCGCGTTCGCGCGGAGCCACGCCAGTACCTCCGCCGGAGCGTAGTCCGCGCCGGACGGCGCAATGCCGCGGTTCGAGACGACGAGCGCGCCGTCCGGTTTGAGGAACGCGATGTTCCGCGCGGCTTCGGCAGGCTCGAATGCGAGCAGTACGTCGGCTCCGCCGCGCGGAATCAGCGGCGAGTGCGCCGCACCGAGCCTGACGTGGCTCGTGACGCTGCCGCCGCGCTGCGCCATACCGATTGTCTCCGCCGTGTGCGCGGATTGCCCCAGCAGAATCCCGCACTGCGCGAGCAGCTTTGACGCGAGTACGACGCCCTGCCCTCCGACCCCGGTGATAAGTATGTTCATACCGTGCCTCCGTGTACTCCGAGCGCGCCGAAAGCGCACACCTGCCCGCACAGTCCGCAGCCGGAGCAGAGCGACGCGTCGATTTCCGCCGTGCCGCCGCGGAGCGACAGCGCGGGACAGCCCAGCTCGCGGACGCATACGCCGCAGCCGGCGCACTTTTCCGCATCGACGGCGCAGCTTTTGCCGCTTCGCGCGATATTGACGCACGGATGCTCGAACACGACGGCGCGGACTCCGGTTCCGGCGGCGGCTTCGAGTACCGCGCGCTTCGCGGCGGAGAGGTCAAGCGGGTCGGCGGTGCGCACCGACACGCCCATAGCGCGGAGAATGCCGGGTATCGACAGCGCGGGCGCGGGCGTACCCGAGAGCGTTTCGCCGATTCCCGGGTGCGGCTGACCGCCGGTCATCGCGGTGATTCTGTTGTCGAGTACGACGACGACGACGTCGTGTC
>JAITNK010000044.1 GCA_031290515.1 Oscillospiraceae bacterium | reverse complement strand
ATCGAGGCACGCGTCCTGCCCGGCGATGATAATCTCGCCGCGCCCGGAATCTCCCGCGCCCGACCGGCTCTGTTTGCCGACCGCGATAAGTCCGGAGCTTTTCGGCACCTCGCCGTGTCGGCGCGACTCGAGGTACAAGTCCAAATCGGACTCCGTGACACGCACCTGCTTGCCGACCTTTGACGACGGAATCTCGCCGCGCCGAATCAGCCCGTAAACCGTCGTGCGGTTGAGCTTCAACCGCTCGGCAAGCTCCGCCACCGACAAAAATCCGCCGCTCATCAGACTTTCCTCACTTTCAGGTAGTTGACTTTTTGCCCCGCGCCGTGAATGTTCCCGGCGAGACCGAGCGCGGCGTTGCGCGCAAATTCACCGTCGCGAATCGCGAGACCGGCGACCGCGTCCACTCCCAGCCCGTGCAGCACCGGCGTAATCGGGCTCGCGGGACCTATGAGGGTAACAAACGCTTTTTCCGACAGTTTCAGGAACCGCGGAAACTGCTTCTCGACGAGCGTGTAGCTCGAGATGAACACATAGTCGCTCTCCGGCAGCAGGTAGTCCGCCGCCTGCTCCGGGAAGTCGCCGTCCGACGGATCGAATTTCTCGATGACCGACAGGTTGCAGACCGGCGCGAACAGCTTGTCGATATATGGAAAATGCCCCACGACTGTGACGTTTTTGCCGACTATGTCCTTCTGCATCATTATAAACGGGTCGTTCGAGCGATCCTCCGTTTTCGTTTTCTCCGATACGGAGATTCCGAGCGCGCCGAGCCGCTCTTTCTCGTTGTACCACGAGTTAATCGCGGCAAGCCCGAGACTCGCCTCGGTAAAATTCCAGGATTTGACGCAGACCGCAAGCTCGCGCAGCGGCATTCCGATGTACTTGCGCGGAATCATCGCTCCGCGCGAGGTGTCGTCCATTGCACCCGAAATACCCGTGCCGTTTCCGGAACGCACATAAGAATAGTTCGCGCCGAGAATAATGTCGTCGGCTGTCGCCGACCCGTCAATGCCGTCGATCAGGCTGTCGTAGATTGTCCACATAGTTTTATGGTTCTCCTTTATTTAAGGCTCCGCCGCTTTCCCCGTTTGCGTGCGGCGGCGGTTCGCCGGCTGCGGCGGGAGACAAGTTTGCCGCGCCGTGCGTCCCCTGATTGTTCTTCGTTAATTGTCCTCTATTCTCTCGCCGGCGCGCAGACGCGCTCTGACCTCGCTGAGCCTCCGGTCAAGCTCGACAAGCGGCAGTACGCTCCGCTTTTCTTCTTCCGACGTTTCGAGGATTCGGTAAATCCCGCCGTTTTTGATTACGATACGCTTGTCGGCTCCGAGCGCGAGAAGCGGGTCGTGAGTTGAAATCAGGACGATTTTCTCATTTTCGGCGAGAATTTCGAGAGCCTTGACGCGGTCTACCCCCGCGTTTTCGATTTCGTCGATAAGCACAATCGGCGACTGCGAAATATACGCGCAGTCGGCTATCATCAGCGCGCGGGACTGCCCGCCCGACAGTTGCGTCACCTTCGTGTTCTCGGTGAACGATTCTCCGGCGAGGTCTGTGGCGCAGCTGAAACAGGCGGCGAGTACGGACGCTTCCGGCGCGACCCCGCGCGAGCGCGCGTGCATTTCGAGAAATTCGGCGACGGACAAGTCCATTACGAAGTTCATATTCTGCGAGAGCTGCGCGACGAGCTTTCCCTCGAGTGAAAACCTGAAATCCTCGCTCTGCGGCTTACCGTCGATGAGAATCTGCCGGCGCGTCGGCGTGTCCCTCTGCGCGACGCATTCGATGTCCGCGAGAAGCCGCGACTTGCCGCTTCCGGTGGGACCCACAATCGACACCACGTCGCCCAAAGCGAGCGTAAGCTCCGCGTCTTCCGCGTTTCCGCTCTTGTCGATTCCGCCGAGAATCGTGAGCGAGCTTACGCGCAGCGGACTTTTTCCCGACGCTACGGATTCGAGAAACTCGGCAAGCTCACGCGGGACTCTCTCCCGGTCGAGTCCGAATTCGTCGAGCCAGTAGTCGTCAACCGCGGAAAGCGCGTCCGCGAGCGTCCTGGACTCGTCGAGCGGCGGCAGGTTAAGCCCCGCGAAAAATTCTTTCGACTCCGGACGCTCCGATAAAATCCGCGCAACCGGCGACGACAGAACGTAATCAAAAAAACCGGACATCAGTCAAACTCCATATGCCGCATCATACCCATCTGATACGCTTCGCCGATTCGCGTTTCGCCGGTGCAGTAGGCGCAGGCTGCAGCCGGCGTCGTAAACCGCAGACGCGTGTCCTGAAGCGAAGTCACTTCCCGCGCGGAATTGACGAGCTTCGCGAGCATAAACGCGCCCTGCCCCGTGATTCCGTTGACGGAAAGCGTCTGCGCCGTCGCGTTCGCCTGACGCACGTTCCACGCGAACACCTCGCGCTCCGCCTGCGAAACTATGTCGCCCTTGGTAATGACAATCACGTCCGCGAATTTGAGCATCGGACCTATCTTGCGCGGCGTGTGAACCCCGGCGAGACAGTCCACGATGCAGACCGACAGCACGCCGCCGATATGCGGACTGCAACGGTTGCAAAGCCCCGCGCTCTCTGTGACAAGATAGTCGAAGCCCTGCCTGAGTCCCCATTCCGCGCCGCCCGCGATATTATTGACAAAAAAGTGGTCGGGGCAGAACTTTCCCGAATAGCCGACTTTCGCGGTTATCCCCGCCTCCGCGTAGCGCGGCGCGTCAAAGCTCGTCAGGCAGTCGAATTTCAGAACACCGAAGCGGGGAACGGCGTCGCCGTTCCCCTCCCTAAGAGCTTCGGAAAGCCTGATTATCACGCTGGTCTTGCCCGAGGACGGGGGACCCGCAACGGTAATCAGTTTCATTATTTTGTGAACGAGTTCGCAGTCAGCGCGTCGAAGTCCGCCTGCGAGAGGTCATAGCCGTAGAACAGCGCGTAATACTCGCGAACCTCGTCGTACACGTCGTACGTCGCGTACTGCGGGTACAGCACCGCCGGAAGCAGAATCAGCCCGAGAACGCGCTGCACCGACGGGGGGCTGCCCATCCAGTTGTACGGATACTGCGGCGTTTCGATATACTTGCCGCCCGTTATCGCGGTAACGCCCGCCCAAGCGGGATCCGACGCCGCGCCGGAGAAATAGCTGCTCGGCGCGAAGATTATGAAGTCCGGGTTCCACGCGGTTATCTGCTCGATGTCGGACTCGTTGCCCGCGCCGCTGCCCGCGACTTTTTCCAGGACCGCGACGTTGTCGGTCAGCTTGTCGATGACCTCGGCGTGGAACGAACCGTTTCCGAGGACGTTCGTACCCAGGTCGCCGAGCAGATACAGCGTCTTGACCTTATTGTCGCCGACCTGCGCGAGAACGCCGTCCGTCTGCGCGAGAATCTTCTCGATATACTGCGCGAGCTGTTCGGCGCGCGCCTCGCGGTTCAGGATTTTACCGAGTTCGCGGTAAGCGTCCGCGACGTTCTGCTCGCCGTTCTTCGGGTACAGATAGCCGGTGATATGCACGGCGGGAACGCCGCTCGTCGCGGTGATGTCGTCCATATCCTCAACAATCGACGCTTTCGGCTCGCCCACGTCGATGATGAGCTGCGTGCCGATTGCCGCGACCGTCTCGATGTTCAGGTCGCCCGAACCGTAGAACTGCCCGACAGCCGTCAGGTCCTTGACGTTCGCCGGTAGATACTTCAGCTGCGCGTCGGATTTGCCCGTCGGTATCGAGACAAGCAGGTCGGGCGCGATTGCCATCAGGAATATCTCGGCGAGCGCGCCGGACGGGGAAACCTTAGTCAGATTCGCGGGAATGACTACGCTGCGTCCCGCGGAGTCGGTGTACGGATAGTCCTCCGTACGCGGCGGTTCCGGGGTCTGGGGGACGACAGGCGTCTGCGAGTCTCCGCCCGGAGTCGGCGAAGTGCCCGCGCCGCCGGGTGTTCCGCTCACGTCAGCCGATACGTCGGCGGACGGCGACGCGACGGAATCCGTCGTCGCGCACGAGGCGAGTATGCCGAGCGCGAAAACGAGGGCGAGCAGGAGTGCGGTAATTCTCAGTTTCATTTTCTTTTCCTTTCTATTCCTCAATATTATATGATACAACGCAGTTTTTGCGCTTATATCCGTAAATTTCCGGCATTGTCCGGACATTGTTTCTGCTACAGCAGCGGATAAACGCGGTGCTGTCCGTCGAACTCGCGCACACGCGACTTGATTCCGTACAGCGACTCGATAAGCTCCTCCGTCACCGTGCCGACCGGCTTTCCCTCCGCCGCGACGGCTCCGTCCTTGAGCGCGAGCACGCGGTCGGCGAACAGGAACGCGTGGTCGGGGTTATGCGTACTCTGTATTACCGCGAGACCGGACGCGGCGAGGTCTTTGACCTGCTTCAGCACCCGGAGTCCGTTGCCGTAGTCGAGGTTCGCGGTCGGCTCGTCCATAATGATGAGCCGCGCCTGCTGCGCGAGCGACCGCGCGACGAGCGTCAGCTGTCGCTCTCCGCCGGAAATCCGCTGGTACCCGCGGTACGCGAGGTGCGCTATGCCGACGGTTTCGAGTGCTTTTTCCGCAAGCTCGGTCTGCGCCTTACCCGGCGACGCGAATCCGCCGACGTGCGCCGTCGTCCCCATAAGCACCATATCGAACACGCTGTAGTTAAACGACGGCGAGTGCGACTGCGGCACATACGCAATCATCCGGGCGAGCTTGTCCGCCGGGATTTTGCGCGTGTCCTCCCCGGCGCAGACGATAGTGCCGCGGTATTTGCTCTCGAGTCCGAGGATACAGCGGAACAGCGTGCTTTTTCCCACGCCGTTCGGTCCGAGGACGCACAGCAGCTCGCCCGCGTCCGCCCGGAAGCTCACGTCCTCGAGTACGTTCTGCTCGCCGTAGGAAAACGTCAGGTTCGACACCGTAATCATACGACTTCGCTCTTTCTCGTAATCAGCCACAGGAAGAACGGCGCGCCGATAACCGCGGTCAGTATGCCTATCGGAATCTCGGTTCTCAGCAGATTGCGCGACACGTCGTCCACGAGCAGCATAAAAACCGCGCCGCCTATCAGCGAAACCGGGAGCAGCCGCTTATAGTTGCTGCCGACGAGCTTGCGGCACAGGTGCGGCACGACGAGTCCGACCCAGCCGATAAGCCCGGAGACGGAGACGGCAGCCGCCGTCACAAGCGTCGCGCAGACGATAACCGTGAGCCGGACGCGCGGGACGTTTACGCCCATAGTCTTCGCTTCGTCGTCCGACAGCGTGAGTAAGTTTATGCGCCAGCGAATCAGAATCAGCGGGATAATCCCCGCCGCCATCGGCAGCATTGTGAAACCGAGACTCGACGCGCGGGTTTTCGCGAGCGAACCCATCATCCAAAACGTAATTGCGGGCAGAATGTTGTTCGGGTCGGCAATCAGCTTGATAAACGACGTTACGGCGTTGCACAGCGACGAAACCATAATCCCCGCGAGAATAATACGCAGTACGCGGCTGCCGCGGGCGGCGCGCGAAACGAGCATAACGAGCGCGATTGCGCCGATACTCGCGACAAACGCGAATACCATAGTCATTTTTGCGCCGAGCTGGAGCAGAATCGCGAGCGACGCGCCCATTCCCGCGCCGCTCGACGCGCCGAGAATATCGGGCGAAGCCATAGGATTCTGAAACACGCCCTGATAGCTCGCTCCCGCGCCGGACAGACAGCACCCGACGAGACACGCCATAATCACGCGCGGAAACCGCGAGTTCCAGACAATCGCGTTGACGCTGACGTTGACCTCCGGCGCGACTATTCTCAGATGAAAGAGCTTCGTCAGCAGCGGATTCACTTTCTCCGCGAACTTTGCCCACACAGCTTCGAGCAGCGTCGCCGGCGTAATTTTGTATCGTCCGATGCCGAACGATACAAAAACCGCCGCGACGAGCAGCAACGTCAGCAGGATTACGACGAGCGCGTACCGCTTCGCGCTGATTTGGCGTTCGTTCATCGTCTGCCCCGCGTCCGCACGTCCCAGAGCAGTCCGCCGAACCGGTACTCCGTGTGCCGCTCGCCGTCATATTTTTCGATATAGCGCAGTATCTTTTCCGCGTCGCCGTCCGCGAATTTACCGAGCGTATCCGCAATATTTGCGGCAAAGTCCGCGTCCGGCGTGAACTTCTCGTCGCGCTCGTCGTCATAGTACGAGGTGACGGGATAGTAGCCGTTAAGCCACAGGACGTTCGCCATCGCGTAAAACCCCGAACCGTCAAACCGCGAACGGAACGGCTCCCCGAACACGTCGCGCGCGACACGCTCCGCGACGCTGTCCGTCGCCTGCACAAACGACGCATTGTAGCAGTGGGCGCGGCTCATCGCGATAAGTTTTTCGAGACAGCCTTTGCCGGAAGCCGCCGGAGTAATCGACGTGAACACGAGGTCAAACGCGCCGGTATAGTCCGTGTCCGCAAGGTCGAGCGCGATAAAGTCGTGAACGTCGTACGCGGCGTTAGTCAGTCCGCGTTTTTTGAAAATTTCCCGCGCGTACTCCGCGAAAACCCGCGACTGGTCGATACCGAGCGCGTATTTTATATGCCGCGCGAACTCCGAGACGAAAAGCCCCGGACCGCAGCCCACGTCTGCCGCCGTCGAATCCGGCTGCAAAAGTCCCGCGCTTCGCAGGTACTCCGCCGTCGCCCGCACCCGCGCGTTCGAGCTTTCCTTGTCCGTACCTTCCGCGCCGAGTCCGGCAATCCATTCTTTCGCGCGCTCGTCCCACTCCTCCTGCGAGTGCGACGTCGGCGGACGGCTCCGTTCCTCCCACAGCTGCGTGAAGTGCGCCAGCTCGTCCCCGAATGTATATGTGCTTATGCTCTCTTTAGGCATACGTTCTCCGTTTTAATGCTTTTTGTTGTTGTTTCGTGCAGTATTATATACTAATGCGCTATTCAATGCAATAGTTTATTTAATCATATTTTTGTTTCCGCTTAATATAATGACTTCGGACAAGGATTCATCTGCCGGCGGCGCGGCGGCTGATTTAAGGAGGGTACTATGCCCACAGCGGACAACACAACGAGGGTAGACGGCGCGATACGGCTTCTGCCGCAGCGTTTCCGCGCTCAGGCAATCTGGCTCGAGCGCGACGTACGCGACCGCGCGGAGGAGTTCCGGCTGCGTACCGGCTTCCGTCCGACTGTACTCGCGTCGGGAACCGAACTTGAGTTCGGCGAGGACAACGTCACCCCGCGCGACCTTGACGCGGTTATGGAGCTTGCGACCTCCGCGTCCGCGCACACGTCCCGCGACACCGTGCGGCGCGGCTTCGTCACCGTGCGCGGCGGCTACCGCGTCGGACTCGGCGGCAACGTCATAACGCGCGACGGCGAGGCGGACGGCTACCGCGCGTATTCGTCGCTTGCGATTCGCATCGTCGGCGAGCGGCGCGGCGTCGCGGAACCCGTCGCAAAGCTGCTGTACGCCGACGGAGCGGTCGGCACGCTGATTATCTCGCCGCCGGGCTTCGGCAAAACGACGCTGCTGCGCGACCTTGTGCGGCTGCTGTCGGACGGTCTGGAAAACCCGGCGGCTCCGGCGCGGCGCGTCGGCCTCGCGGACGTACGCGGGGAAATCGCCGCGCTGCTCGGCGGAGTCGCGCAGCTCTATGTCGGGCGGCGCACCGACATTCTCGACGGCTGCGCGAAAGCCGAAGCCGTGCTGACGCTCGTCCGCGTGATGAACCCCGAAATCGTCGCGCTCGACGAGGTGACGTCGCCGGAGGACATACGCGCAATCGAACTTGCCTGTCTCTGCGGCGCGAAGCTCGTCGCGACGGCGCACGCCGAGTCGCGCGGCGACCTGCACTCAAAGCCGGTCTACCGCAGAATGCTCGACTCGGGCGTGTTTGAAAAGCTCGTCACAATCGCAAGCAAAAACGGCGTACGCGAGTATGCGGTCGAATCGCTGTGATTAAGCTGCTCGGAGCCGCGCTTGTGCTCGCGGCGAGCTGCGCGTTCGGAGCCGGCGGCGTACTTCGGCTCCGGCGGCACGCGGCGCAGCTCCGCGCGTTCCGCCGTATGACGGACGTTATCCGCGCGGAGCTTGCATTCCGGCTGTCGCCCGTGCCGGAACTGCTCGAAAAAATCGCGGAGACCTGTGCCGAACCCGCGTCCGGCTTCGCGCGGTCGCTGCTCGGCGCGCTCCGGTCGCTCGGCGACGAACCGTTTTCGGAGCTGTGGCGGCGCGCACTGCTCGGACGTCCGCAGCTTAAGCTGACGAACGACGAACTTGAGCCGCTCGTCTCCCTCGGACAAACTCTCGGCAGGTATGACGCGGAGAGCCAGCTGCGCTCGCTCGGGTACGCCGAAACGCGGCTCGACGGGTACATTGCCCGCGCCGAACGGCGATGCCGCGACGATTCGAGGCTCCGCGCGGTCGGCGCACTGTCTGTCGGTGTTTTTATTGTTATAATCTTGATTTAGCTGCGTTTTACTTTCAATACTGCGAATTGTTTCGGTATATAACACTACATAATGGGGATTACAGATGAATGTCGATTTGATATTCAAGATTGCGGCGGTCGGAATTCTCGTCGCCGTACTCGATATGCTGCTCGTGAAAGCGGAGCGCAAAGACCAGGCTCTGCTGACCGGAATCGCCGGGCTTATCGTCGTGCTGCTTATGGTACTCGGCGAAATCTCCGACCTGTTTCAGACGATAAAATCGCTGTTCGGCTTCTGACGTGACTTCTCTGCTGAAAGTTATGGCGGCGGCGGTCGTCGGCTCCGCGCTCGGGCTGCTGCTTAAGCGCGACCGACCGGACGTCTCGCTCGCGCTCGGAATCGCGGTCGCGGTATTCGCGCTGTTTCTGAGCTTTGAGGTGCTGTCGGACTTGCTGGACTTCCTGCGCGAGGTCGCCGGTTCCGCGGGAATCCCGAACGCGACGCTCGGAGTCGTGCTGAAAACCGCGGGCGTGTCCGTAGTCGCGAAGTTCACGGCGGACGTTTGCCGCGAGTCGGACAAAGCCTCCGCCGCGTCGGCTGTCGAATTCATCGGCGCGGTCACGGCGGTGTATATCTCTCTGCCGCTTTTTAAGACTGTGCTGTCGATGCTTGAGGGACTGCTCTGAGGGTGAAAATTATGCGCGAAAGATACATAGCCGCGGCGCGGCGCGTACTTGTTACGGCACTCGTACTTGCAGCGTTTCTCGTTCTGCCGCAAGCGTTTTCGCAGACCGCGCGCGCGTCCGGCGAATCCGGTGCGCTCGACCGCGTAATCGAGGAGCAGAGCGGAGCCGTCGGCGCGGGCGACGTCGAAAACGCCGTCGGGGACGAGGCGCGCGAACTGCTCGGCGGACTCAAAGTCGGCGACGCGGCGAAAAATTCCGGCGCGTTCGGTCGGCTGCTGTCGGAAGCCGCGGCGCGTATCCGCGGAATCGTCACAGCGTCGGTCAGGAACGCCGCGGTTATCGTCCTCGCCGCGATTTTCTCCGGACTTTTCGCGTCGTGCCTGCCCGGAAACCACTCGAATTACGCGATTTTGGCGGCTATTCTCGTGATTTCCGCGGTTTCTCTCGCGAGCGTGAACACGTTCATCGGTATGGGTTCTCGCGTACTCGACGACCTGCAAACATTCTCGCGCGTACTGCTTCCGTGCCTGACCGCGGCTGCGGCGGCTTCGGGAGCCGTGACCTCCGCCTCGGTCAAATACGCCGCGACGACGCTGTTTCTCGACATAATGCAGACGGCAATGCGCGCGCTGATAATGCCGCTGATTTACGCGTACTGCGCGGTGTCGGTCGGCGAAGCGGCAATCGGCGGCACATCGCTCGCGGGCGTATCGTCGCTGCTAAAGTGGCTCGTAAAGACGGTTTTATCTGCGTTTGTAATAGTTTTTATCATATATATGTCGGTCGCCGGAGTCGTCGCGTCGTCGTCGGACGCAGCCGCGCTCCGCGCCGCGAAAGTCACAATCGCGACCGTTTTGCCCGTCGTAGGCAGCATTGCGGCGGACGCTGCGGACACGATTCTGTCCGGCGCGTCCGTACTGCGCGGCGCAATCGGCGTGTTCGGCGTACTCGCCGTGGCGGCGACCTGCGCGGTGCCGTTCCTCAAGCTCGGAATCAACTATCTGCTGTTCAAGCTCGCGGGAGGGCTGTCCGGCACCGTCGCGGACGCGCGGATAACGAAGCTCGCCGGTGCGTTCGCGGACGCGTTCGGTATGACGCTCGCGATGTCCGGGGTCTGCGCGATTATGCTTTTTGTAAGTATTATAAGCGTGATAAGATTCACAGTTTAAGCACGTTTATACTGTTATAATCGAATTACTGTCTTACCTTAACACATATATTACGTTTAAGGCGGTGCATTATGTCCGACATACTTCGCAGCTGGATACTCGGCATAGCCGGCGCGTCGCTGATTACCGCGATTACCCTCGCGGTAACTCCGGAAAGCCGCGCGAAAAAAGCGGTGTCGCTCGCCTGCGGCTTCGTTATGATAATCGCGCTGCTCCGCCCGATAGGCAGCTTCGACTACGCCGGCTTCAAGCTGAGCTTCTCGCGCCTGCGCGAACAGTCGGACGGCTTTTCCGCGCCTCTCGAAGAAACAAACGCGGAGCTTATGAAATCTATCATACAGGACGGATACGCGGCATATATTTCGGACAAGGGCAAGGCTCTCGGCGTTACGCGCATCGAAGCTGCCGTCGAGGCGGAGCTGCACAGCGACGGCTTTTGGTACCCCGTCCGCGCTTATGTCACGGTGAGCGGCGATAAAACCTTGCGCGAGCGTCTCGCATTTGAAATCGAATCGGGACTCGGTCTCGCGCCGGAGGAGCTGGTTTGGGGAGAATTCAATGAACAGGGTTAAGAAGTATCTGTCCGACGCGGTAAAGCGCGGCGGCTGGCGGGTCTTCGTCGCGGTCGCGCTCGTATTCGGAGTCGCGCTGCTGCTGCTGCCGGTACCCGGAAAAGCGGACGCGCCGCGCGAGTCCGCCGAGCCGGCTCCGGCGGCGGACGTCGCGGAGTGCGAGAGCCGCTTCGCCGCCGCGCTGTCTAAAATCGACGGAGCGGGGCGCGTCGCCGTGGTGCTGACGCTGAAATCGGACGGCTACACGCAGTTTCAGCAGGACACGGAGTTCTCGGAGCGGACAGACCAGTCCGGCGCGCAGCAAGCCGAGTCGAAAGACACGGTACTCGTGAATCAGGGTTCATCAACGCAGTCGCCGCTCGTCATACGGCGCGGGTACCCGGAATTCAAGGGCGCGCTCGTCGTCGCGGACGGCGCGTCCGACCCGAACGTCAGGCTTGAGCTTGTCTCCGCAATCGCGTCGCTCACCGGGCTTGGCGCGGACAGAATCACCGTCGCGAAAATGCGCGGCGGAGGGTAGCGCACCCGGCAGCCGCATTTTGCGCGGCGAACAGCTCACAGCGGACGAAAGTATTTAGCGTCGGGAGGATTCATTCCTGCCGGGCGAACAATAAAGGAGAGCAATATGAAAACGTTCAAAAGAAACGCAGTAATCGTAACCGTCGTCCTGTTCGTGTGCGTCGCCGCATACCTGAACTGGTCGTACGGCAAGAGCGACGGCGCGACGCCGTCCGACGTGTTCGGCGACGAGCTGTCCGGCAGCATCGACGCGGCGGATTCCCCGTCCGAGACCGGCGGCTCCGGCTCCGGACTCTACTTCTCCGGCGACTCCGCGTCGAGCGTGTCCGGCTACTTCTCGGAAGTGCGCCTGTCCCGCAAGCAGGCGCGCGACGCCGCGGTGGAGACTCTTTCAACGCTGCAGGACTCGTCCACCGCGTCGCAGGCGGTCATCGACTCCGCGCTCGGCAAGCTCGCCGACATCGCGGCGTTCAGCCAGAAGGAGTCGGAGATTGAGGCACTGATTCGCGCGAAAGGCTTCCGCGACTGCGTCGTGTTTATCTCGGACGGCAGCGTGAAAATCACGGTACCCGCTCCGGCTGCGGGACTGACGACCGCCGACGTTGCGAAAATCACCGAAATCGTGACGACGGAGACCAAGCTGCCCGCCGCCGCACTCAACATCATCGAGATAAAATAAGCGCAAAAACAGACGGCTGTGCCGTCTGTTTTTGCGCATTCAAGATATGTTTATCTTACTATGTAAGTTAATTAAGTAGTTCTGAAATGTAGTTTTTACTGTTATAATCTGTTATTTCAATGCATTCCCCGCGCCGTCGAAAAGCGGAAGCTGCGCGAGGTAAGTAACGTCGCTCCGCCTCCGCGCGTCGCCCTCGGCTACGATTGCAAGCCGCGCTACGACCGTTCCGCCGGCTTTCTCGACGAGCTGCTCCACCGCGCGCAGACTCTCTCCGGTCGAAACCACGTCGTCCACGATTGCGATTCGCTTGCCTCTGATTTTCTTTGCGTCCGCGACGTCCATATACAGCTTTTGCTCCGCCGCGGTCGATATGGAGCGCACCTCCGTCTCGAACACGCCGTCCATATAGAGCTTCCTCTGCTTCCGCGCGAGAAAATACCCGCCGCGCCCGGACTGCCTCGCCATCTCGTGAATCAGCGGAATCGCCTTTGCCTCCGGCGCGACGAGATAGTCGAACTCCGGAGTGAGCTTTATAAGCTCTCGTGCGCAGGCGACCGTCAGCTCCACGTCTCCGAAAATCACGAACGCCGCAATCGACAGCGACGGACTCGCTTTGCAAATCGGCAACTCGCGGTGCAGTCCGGCGACGTCCAGTCCATATGTACCCACTATAACCGTCCTCCGTTAGTTAAAATCATATTTTTTACTTCTATATCGGTAAATACTCTCGTATTATTTGACCTATTTACTTGTAACCACGCAAAAAATTCAGCGAATCTGCCGTGCCGTCGGTCTCGCCTACTACGGAGAGCGAGACCCGCGTGAAGTCGAAAATCCCGCGCGCGGCGTCGCGTACCTCGTCGCGCGTGACCGCGGCGTACCGTTCGATAACCTCCGATACATCCGGCGCGTAGCCGAGAACAAGCTCTCCGCGCGCGAGTCTGTTCATACGCGAAGACGTGGATTCGAGCGACATCAGCAGATTCGCGGTCGTCTGCTGACGCGAGCGCGAAAGCTCCGCGTCCGTGACCCCGCCGTCGGCGAGACGCGCAATCTCGTCCGCAATAACCCCAACCGCCTCGTCCTGCGCCTCTTTCGCGAGCGCGGTGTAGATGAGCAGTCCGCCGCAGTCGGCGTAAGACTGCGCGAACGAGTATGTGTTATAGCAAAGCCCGCGGTTGTCGCGCAGCTCGCGGAACAGGCGCGAACTCACGTCGCCGCCGAGAATATCGCTCATCATCTGCACGGCGAAGCGTTTGTCGTCCGCCGCGGGAAACGCCGGAAACGCGAGCAGTATGTGGTTCTGCTCGGTGTCGCGCTCCGTCGCGGCAAATCCGGCGGTATACGCCGATTTTTTCGCGGCATTCGCCTTTCCGCGCGGGATTTCCGAGAATGCCGACGCTATCTTCCCGCAGTCGGCGTCGGTGAACGACCCCGCGAGCGCAATGATTATGTTCTCCCCGCCGTACCGCTTCGCGCGGTACTCCCGCAGACGCGAGCCGGTAAGCGAGGAAAGCGTTTTCCGCGTCCCGAGTACGCCTCTGCCGAGCGCGCCGCTGTACATCTCCCGCGCAAGAGACTCCTCGCAAACGTCGTCCGGCGTGTCCTCGAACATACCGATTTCCTCGATGATTATATTGCGCTCCTTGTCGGTATCGTCCTCGTCGAACAGCGAGTTTTGCAGCATATCGGACAGCGTTTCGGCAAGCTCCGCGAGCCTGTCGTCGATTACTTTGCCGTGAAAACAGGTCACGTCTTTTGACGTGAACGCGTTTATCTGCCCGCCGACTTCCGCCATAAACTCCGAAAGCCGCTGCTGCGGGCGCGTCTCCGTGCCGCGGAACAGCATATGCTCGATGAAGTGCGACGCGCCCGCGAACTCCGCGCTCTCGTGTCGCGAACCGGACGCGACCCACACGCCGAGCGCGGCGGAGCGCACGTCGGACACGCGCTCGGTGAGAATACGCACTCCGTTGGGGAGCGTAATTTTGTCGTACATTTTGGTCCCCCGCATAACTTATTATACCGCAGGCACTAAGTGCCGTCGCGGTATATAATCTTGAGCAGACCCAGCGGGCTTTGCCCGGCGGTCTGCGGATAAATACCACAGGCACGAAGTGCCGTTGTGGTATATAATCTTGAGCAGACCCAGAGGGCTTTGCCCGGCGGTCTGCGGATAGCAACCGCAGGCACTAAGTGCCGTTGTGGTATATAATCTTGAGCAGACCCAGCGGGCTTTGCCCGGCGGTCTGCGGATAGCAACCACAGGCACGAAGTGCCGTTGTGGTATATAATCTTGAGCAGACC
>JAITNK010000098.1 GCA_031290515.1 Oscillospiraceae bacterium | reverse complement strand
ACGCCGGACGCACCGGTCAGCCCCACGCCGGACGCGCCGGTCAGCGCAACGCCCACGCCCGCCGCGACAAGCCCTACGCCCGCCGCGCCCGTTATCACAACGCCTGACGGCAACGGATATTTAGTCGCGTTCCCCGCAAACGAGGACGGCAAAACCGAATACAGCGCGGCTGTTTTTGACGCTGCGTTCAGGCTCGCGGTAGTTCTGCCGGACGGAATGACAATCGACAGCGGCAAATCGCTGTATCCCGACGGCATTTCCGGCACGTTTTCCAACATTCCGGTGCTCGGCGCAAACGGCATTGCGGTCGGAAGTCTCGGCTACAACATCTACGACCCCGACGCGCTTGCCGGCGTCCCGGCGGCGGAGTTTTCGCCGATGATGGTTTACAATCAAATCGGTTTGGGCGCGCATTACAGCTTCCTGATTAACGAAAAGTACGACGTTGTCAGCGACACCGGCGCGCTTGCGACCGCGACGACCTACGTCTACAATGACCTTGCGTTTAGCGGCAACGGCTCCGCCTCGGGGAATTACGGCGAAGCGGACTACAATTTCGGCATAGTTTCTTACAGCAAAACGCTTCCGGTTTACGTCGCGTTTGACCTTGACCGAAGCAGCTTCACGCCGGAACAAATCGACGCAATCGCAAAGAGCATTTTGCTTGGTGCGGGGGTTAATCAAATTACGTTCGACGCGGCATCGGAACCCACGGAGGAGGCAATAGTGTTGTATAACGCGAAGTACGACGACGACTGGCTTGTGTTCAGAAGCGCGGTTGACTGTCCGGTTATCTTTGAATTAACAACGAAAGAAACGAGTATCGATGCAATTGCGGCGGAACTGGGGCGGATAATGCTTGATTATCTGAGCGTTTCACACGCCGGACAGTCATTCACTATTACAGATTATATTCTGCATTCCGTGACGGTATATGACGAAACGCAAGAAAAAGAGTGGCTTAAATCGCTTAACCTGACGGCAACCGAAGCGTATAGTCTGACGCAAGACCAGTGGATTGCCGATTATGATTGCGGAATAGAGTGGGACGGGGAACTTGCCGGATTCGGGAAAATGTACGCAGACCCGGGGGCGTTTCCCGGAGGTTTAACCCGCGACGGCAGTCCGGAGTTTATGCACTGGATAATCCAGAAAACAGGCGAAAACACATACGTTATGCGCGGTTTACCGGTGCTGCTTGCGCTCTATGCGTGAGCGCGGCTGACGGCGTAAGGCTTCCGCATTGTAACCCGCGAAAATATGCGCTATAATAATGAAAATATGCGTTATGTAATTTTCGGAGGTACGCGCTGTGGAAACAAATAAACCGGATTTCGCACCGCTCGACGTTGACGCGCAGCCGCACTTGTACTCGTCGGCGTTCCGCGAGACGTATAAACTGACGCTCGGGGCTGAAGTCTCCGACGAATTCTACGCAAAAGAGCTTGACGCAAGGCGGCGGCAGTTTGCCGGCGCGCCGGATTCAATCGTCGCGGCGACGCTCGGCGGCGTTTCCGTCGGTCTGATTGTCCTTGAAAAGCGCGAACTTTACGGCGACCTGGACACAGGCTGCGTCGAGACGGTTTACATACTTCCCGAGCATCGCGGCAAAGGGTTCGGGCGGCGGCTTATGGAGTACGCGGCGGAGTATTTCAAAACGCTCGGCATAGGCGAGATTTTCCTGCGCGCCGGTGAGACGGACGCGCCCGCAATCGCGTTTTTCGAGCGTTGCGGATTCACGCGCGACCCGTTCGGCGACAAGGAACGCTTCGGCGCGAAACTGCTTATGTTCAAGAAATGTATGCTCGCGGACGGATTCGACACGGCGGCTCTCGCCGCGCTGTTTTCCGCGGAACCGTCGGTGAGCATCGCGTTTCACGACGGCTCGCAGCGCAAAAACGACTTGCGGCTCACGTTTTTCGCCGAGTTCCACGGGCGAGGCAAATGCGTGATAAAAGCCGCGAAAAGCGGCTTCTCGACTCGCGAGCGCGTGAACGGCTGGGCAGACCTCACGGAGCGGTACAACGCGCTCGGGATTTACGCGCCGCGCTATCTGCGAACCGCCGCCGGCGATTATACCGCCGAACTTAACGGTTACGTCGTCTGGGCGGAGGAGTTCTCAAAATTCGCGCAGGACAAAAACTGCAAGCGCGAGAACTTCGCGGAGGAGCTGTTCCGCGGACTCGGACTCGTCGCGGCAAGCTCCGCGCCGCTCGTCCCGTGGGTGAGCGCGTACGACATATACGACAGGTTTTCGCCGGACGACGAGGACGTCGAAATCCTCGCAAACGCCGCCGGACTCGAGCGGCGCATAAGCGCGGACTACCCGCAGTACGCGGAGCGTATCGCCGCGCTCGTACGGGAGTTTCGCAGACGCTACGCCGCGTTCGAGCCGACGTACCGCGCGCTGCCGAAAGCCGTCTTTCAGGCGGATTTGAACAACTCGAATCTGCTTTTTGACGGCGGTAAGCTCGCCGGACTTATGGATTTTAACATCTCCGGCACGGACTGCGTACTGAACTACGCGTTCTGCGAGTGCTATTATTATCTGGAGGACGACGATTTCGCGAAGTCCGCGCTGCTTGGCTTCGACGGATTCAAGGCGGCGCACGCGCTCGTCGAACAGCGGCTGCGCCGCAACCTCGGCTGCGTCGGGGAAGTCTATAAGTGGACGGACGCGGAGCGCGCGGCTTTCGGAGACTATTACAACGTCTCCGCGCCGTTCCGACCCACAAACTCCGGCGAATACCACGAGCTGATGGACGAACACGGCGAAAAATACGTCCCGTTCGTCCTCGACGTCATTGAGTACCACCTGACGCGCGCCGACGTCGGCGGAGAGTGGCTGCCCTGAACGGCAAGCGCGCAAGCGGTATTATGCGGCGGAAAACGGAGGAAATATTATCGGCGTCGCGGAAATTGCGGTAAATCAGACGATTTTTGAGCGTTCCCTCCGCGCCCTTTCACTCCCCGAAAATCCTGTGGTACAGCTCCTCGCCGAACGCGGTCGCGAGAGGCTCCGCGCGCTCGAGCCTGAATGTGCGCGTGCCGTCGGAGAGACGCTGCGCGCGTAAGAAAAGCGTGTTATCCTCCCCGGCAAACGACGACGCGTACGCGTACAGGTGCGACACGGAAAACACTTCGACGCCGTTGCGCGTGAAGCCCCGCGTAATCCGGCGGCAAATCTCCGAACCCTCGCGCTCGTTCGTGGACGCGAACGACTCGTTCAGCAGCACCATTGAGTGCGGCGCGGTATTTTCGACGATTGCGTCCATTCGGCGCATTTCCTCGTCGAGCTTGCCGGAGCGCATACCCGCGTCCTCCTCGCGCTTGAAGTGCGTGAACACGTTGCCGCGCAGCGGAAAACTCGCGCCGTCCGCAGCCGCAGGCATACCGCACTGCGCCATAAGCTGCGCCTGTCCGACGCTTCGCAGAAAAGTGGACTTGCCGCCCTGATTCGCGCCGGTGACGACGTAGAGCTTCGTGTCCGCGCTGTCAAGCTCGTTGCCGACGGCGGGTTTGCCGGTCACGAGCGTAAGACTCAAATCGTACAGATTTCGGTAACTGCGGTCGAAGCGTCCGGCGTCCCGAAGCTCCGGCAGACAGTACGGCGCGCCGATAGCTCGGAGCGTGTCCTCAAGATTCAGACAGCCTATGTAGAACGCGAGCTCGCGGCGCAGCATTGCGAAAAACGTGTCGAGGTACCGCGCCGCCTGCGCGAGAACGTACGCCAAATCGTTGAACGCGCGGTCGCGGCGGGATTCCCAGTCGTCTTTTCCGAACGTCATACCGCTCGTGTCCTCGTCAAAACTGTAAATCGGGGCAAGCCGCCATTGCAGCCAAGCCGTACCGCTTTTTTTCTTGCGCAGGGTGTAGTTAACGCCAAACAGATTGTCGTCAAGTTCCGCGCTGACCAGCACCGTGTTAATCGCGGACATTTCGTTAATCCGGCGGCGCGCTTCGGTGAAAAGTTCGTCGTCCAGCTCTGTTAAAAGCATAGCGTACAGGTTTTTCATACCGTCCGACTTGAAACGCGCCGCGTCTCCGTTCGCCGCAATGCGCAGCTTCGCAAGCGAATCAAGGTAGGCAACCAGTACGTCGAGCGCGTGCAGATAAATCTTTGCGTCCGACGTGCCGGAAAATGCGCGCCATCCGTCGTCGCGGATTTTATCCGCGTCCGCGATGATTTCGTAAAGCCGGCGAACCGCGTCCGAATTTGCCTGCGCGTCCCGGAGTACAGTATGGCGGAACTCTATCTCCTCACGCGTCTGAAGCGGCGTAAGCAGCGCGGCGGCGCACGCGTCGCGGATAACGCCGTCGCCCCGCGCCATAGCTTTAATGATGTGCGTAAGCTCCAAATCGGCGGTAAGTGTCGGGTGTCCGGCGCACTTCGGCGCGTCCGCGTCGAACGCGCGGCCGCGGAGCATCAGATATGCGCTCAGCTTTTGCATTTTTGCAGTCTCCCGTCCATAAGCTCGGGGGTGAGGTTGTACTTGCGCATAATGTGTCCGGCGTAAGCGAGGCTCTCCGGCCGCTTGCGCTCGAACCTGTATGTGCGGCGTTCCGGACTTTCCGCGTCCACGACGCCCGCGACGCTGATTGTGTTTTCGCCGTAGTCCGCAAGCTCGTCGAGAAACGTAATCATCAGCGCGGGCGCGCCGAGTTTCGTGAGCTTATCCATTACGAGCCTGCCGATTGCGAGCGCGTCGAACAGCGTCGTTGACGCGAATATTTCGTTGATGATAATGATGCTGCGCGGCGTCGCCGAGTCGAACAGCGACTTGAGCCGGATTAAGTCGTCCTGCAACTGTCCGGACAGCATTTCGAGGTCCTCCTGCTTGCCGAAGTGAGTCAGTATTTTATCGCACAGGAACAGCCGCGCTTCGGTACCGGGTACGGACAGACCGAGCGACGCTAAGTAGTGCGCCTGTCCGAAAGCGCGGGAGAGAGTCGTCTTGCCGCCCTGGTTCGGTCCCGTGATGACCGCAATCCGCTCCGGCGCAACGAGTTCAAAGTCGTTCGGAATTATACCGGTTCCCCGCTGCTTTGCCGCGAGCACAACGTCAAACATACCGCGCAAGCGCACGTCTCCCGCGCCGGTTATCAGCGTCGGATAGCACAGCGGCAGTCCCGCGGCGCGCACCGCGGCGGTGTATTCGTGCCAGCCTATGTAAAACTGAATCTCGTGCGCGAATCTGCCGATAGTTTCGTCGAGGTAACTGAGGTTAGCCATACAAAAGCTCCGAAGCTTGACGAAAACTTCCGGGTGCGTTTTCGCGACCAGTCCGAGCAGCGCGTGTTCATTCGCCACTGACACCGGTGTTTCCGGCAAGACGCGTTTGTACGGCTCGCCGTCCGACTGCCTGAACTTTCGGAACAGCGCGAGCAGACTGTCCGAATACGATTCCTCGCCGTCGTACCGCCGGACGCGGGCAGACGCCGCTTTCATACCGCTTTGCGTGTTTTCGAGCAGCATATTGTACCGCACAGATTTGAGCTTGCCGCGAAGTTCCGCCGCCTGAGAGCGCAGTTTCGCAAACTCCTCCGACGCGGCGTACCCGGCGAGGTATTCGGCGAACGCGCGCAGTCCTTCGGACCTGAACTCCGCGGCGGCGACGGAAGCCGTCAGCTTTTCGATAGTGGCGCAGTAATTCGACGCGCAGTTCAGAAACTGTCCGAGCGCGAAATATTTATAGCGCGGCGACCCGTCGAGGTTGGCGTTCGCGAAAGACGTCAGGTCGCCGCCCGCTTTTTCCATAGCGGCTTCGATTTCGCAGACCGCGTCCGAAAGCTCGCCGTAAAGCTCGCGCAGACTCCCGTCCTCCAGCTCGCGCAGGACTTGCTGCCGGTATTCGATTGTCCGCAGGTCGGACAGCGGAGTACAGAAGTGCGGCGCGAGCTTATGCGCCTTCTTTACGGTCGCAATGTGAAACACGAGCTGGTCGAGGTTAGTATCGGCGAAATACTGCGGCGGACTCTCGGTCAGAGCAATGTGTTCCGGAGAGGGAAAAAGTATGCTGTAAAACATAATCGCGTCTCCTTACCGTTTACGCAAAGCGGAGGATAATTGTAAACAATTATATAATATTACGAAATATGCGGATTGTCAATAGCCACTCGGACGGGTCAGAACGCAGGCGGCGGGCGGACTTACGCCGTCCGCGGCTGCCGCCGAAGCAAAAAGCAAAGGAGCGTACGAAAGTACGCTCCTTTGCTTTTTGCGGTATTTCCGCTAATCCACGCGCTTCCGCCCCCAGAAGAACAGCGCGACAGTACCGGGTCCGGTGTGACTTCCGATGACGGTGCCGACGTCGGAAACCTGAACCTCCCTGACGTTCGGGAACGTCGCGAGTACCAGCGACACGACGGACTGCGCGTCCGTCATATTCGCGGAATGCGACAAAAAGACCTTGCCGGAGTATGACGTTCCGCCGTCCGCGAACTCAGCCATTCGCCGGACGCACTCCGCGACGACGTGCTTTTTGCCGCGGATTTTAGCCCTCGGGGTCAGCTTGCCCTCATTCGACATATTCATAAGCGGGCAGATGTTCAGAAACGTCCCGACGATTGCGGCGGAAGCCGAGACGCGCCCGCCGCGGCGCAGGTGTTTCAGCTCCGACGTAAAAAACCAGTGGTGCATATTCAGCTTGTGCGCCTCGGTCCAGTTGTAAAGCTCTTCTGCGGGCATACCTTCGTCGCGGAAGTCGAGTACTTTGTCGAGCAGCAGCCCGTAGCCCGCGCTCGCGGCGAGCGTGTCCACAAGATAAATCCTGCGGTCGGGGTACTGCGCGGAGAGCTGGTCGCGCGCAAAGTACGCGGACTGAATCGAACCGGTGATAGCCGAGGACATCTCAAGGTGCAGAACGTCCTCGCCCCGGTGCAGAATCGGCTCGAATAGACTGATATAGTCCGACAGGTTGAGCTGCGAAGTCGTAGGCTCCGCGCCGTCCTCGCCGATTCTCCTGTAAAACTCGGAGAGCGGCAGAGACTTCCCGAAATCGTCGAGATAAACCTCTCCGTCAAGATGAAACCTGTAGTTCGCAATCGGAACGCTCCGCTTCACATAGTAATCCGCGGGCAAATCCGTCGTCGAGGACGCTGTGACCTGATACCCAGCCAAATTTAATACCTCCCGTTATCCGCTTGGTCAGGCAATCGGGGTCCCCGCGAAGTCCGCAGACTTTGCGGGGCGAGAAAGCCCTCCCGCGCTCAAGTTTCGGCAAAACGCCGCTCCGTAAGACGCGGCTTCGCCGATATGTCCGCCTGACCGCACACCGCCGCACGCATACGGCGCGGCGCGCGTTCGCGGTTCATCGTAAATAATTATATGTTGGCTGCCTGAAAAACGCAATATACCGTTCGCCGTCAAAAATCTACTATTGCGCTTTTGCGAAAGTAGAGTTATAATAAACGTATCTATCCTCAGTAGAGTGACTGAAAGAGAGGTGTTTTTCATTTCAGAAGAGCAATCCGGCAACGGGAAACTCTCGACGACGATAGCGAAAAACCTCGTGTATTACAGAAGACAGCGCGGACTGACGCAGAGCGAGCTTGCCGCGCTTATTAACTATTCGGATAAGTCCGTCTCCAAGTGGGAGCGCGCGGGCGGTACGCCGGACGTGTTCCTGCTCAGCAGGCTCGCGGAGCTTTACGGCGTTACCGTGAATGACTTTCTGATAGAAACGCCCGCCTCGGCGGGTATGCCCGTCGCACCCGGAAACCGCAGCAGGGTAGTCGTATTTCTTCAGATTCTCGTCTGCGTCTGGCTTGCCGCGACGCTCGCGTTTACGTTCTGGAAGCTGATATTTCCGGAGATTCCGTACGCGTGGATTACGTTTGTCGTCGCGGTGCCGGCGTCCGCCGCGGCGTTTGTCGTCGCCTCCGCGCTGTGGTGGGGACCGAAGCTGCTGTTCATATCGGTAAGCGCGCTCGCCTGGACTTCCGCCGCCTGCGTGTACCTGTTTTTGAGCGAGCTTCGGTACGCGTGGCTGCTGTTCATCGTCTGCGGAGTCGCGCAGCTGTTCATTCTGCTGTGGTTTGTGCGGATTGTGCTGGCGGCGCGCGCGAAAAAGAGAGTGCGGTTAGAGGATTAGCGCGCCGCGCAACTTGTTATTGCGTTTTGCGCACGGTTGTATTATAATGGTACAAAGGTACAAGTATTGAGCGGAGCCGGGATTCATTTCCGGCGGGCGGCTGACTAAAGGAGGGCAGGTTATTTGAAACCGGGTTTACCGAGATTTATGCGCCCGAGTATGCGGCTGTTCTTCTTCCTGCTCGTCATATTCGCCGCGCTGACATACTTCTTCGCCGGAAACAACTATTACCTCGCGGTCGCGGAAACCGTCGTGATAATCCTGCTCGGGATTTACACGCTCGCGGACAACCGCCGCCGCACCGACAAGTTAGCGAAGTATATCGAGACCGTTTCGGAGAGTATCGGCTCGGCTTCCGAAAACTCGCTCGCGCGGTCGCCGTTGCCGGTCGCGGTGTTTTATGCCGACACCGGAAACATCATCTGGGCGAACGAAGGATTCAACACGATAACCGGTTCCCGCAAGCACTTTTTTGAAATCGGAGTCGGCGACTTAGTGCCCGGATTCTCGTATCAGTGGCTGCGCGACGGCAAAATCGAGTCGCCGGAGACGGTCGCCGTCGGGGACAGGCATATGCGCGTGTACGGCACTATGCTCCGCGCTCCGGCGCGCGGCGACAGCGCGGCGTATATCTGCACGACCTACTGGCTGGACGTGTCCCGCTATGAGGAAATCGCCGCCAAATACGCGGACTCGCGGCTCGTCGCGGCGATAATCGCGATTGACAACTATGAGGAAATCCTGAAAAACCTGTCCGAGCGGGACAAATCCACCGCGCTCTCCGACATCGACGGCAAGCTTCAGACCTGGACCGGCGAAATCGGCGGCTTCCTCCGCAAGTACGACCGCGACAGGTATCTGTTCGTCTGTGAGGAGCGCAACGCCGCGAAGTTCCCGAAAGACAAGTTTTCCGTGCTTGAAGCCGTTCGCGAAATCGAGGGCGCGGGGGGTACGCGGGCGTCTCTGTCAATCGGCGCGGGGCGGGGAGCCGAAACGCTCGGAGAGTGCGTCAGGTTCGCGCAGCTCGCGCTCGAAATGGCTCTCGCGAGGGGCGGCGACCAGGCGGTAATCAAGGACGAGCGCAATTTCGAGTTTTTCGGCGGCAGTTCCGCCGAACACGAGAAGCGCACAAAAGTCCGCTCGCGCGTTATGTCAACCGCTCTCGGGCAGCTTATCGCGGACGCGTCGTCCGTTTACGTTATGGGGCACAGAAACGGCGACTACGACTGCGTCGGCGCGGCGGCGGGAATTTGCCGAATCGCGTTTTCGCTCGGCATTCCGGCGTTCATCGTCGCCGACGAGACGCGCACAATGTCGGCGAAGCTCATCGCGTCGCTCAGAGAGTCGCCCGACTTCGCCGGAGCGTTCCTCACGCCGACGGACGCGCTTATCACAGCCGACGCGCGGACGCTGCTCGTCGTGGTGGACACGTCGCGCCCGGAGGAAGTGGAGTCTCTGCCGCTGCTCGAAGCCTGCGCCAGAGTCGCGGTTATCGACCACCACCGGCGCGCCGCGACGTTTATAGAAAACGCGGTGTTCAACTACAACGAACCGTACGCGTCCTCCGCGAGCGAGCTTGTCACGGAAATGCTCCAGTACCTCGTCGAAACCGGCGAAATCAGGAAAGCGGAGACGGACGCGCTGCTCGCCGGAATCGTACTCGACACCAAGACGTTTTCGATTCACACCGGCTCGCGCACGTTCGACGCGGCGTCGTTCCTGCGGCGCGCGGGAGCCGAGACGACGGACGTTAAGTCGCTTATGCAGTCCGACTATCAGACCGCGATGCAGCGGTTCGAGATAGTCCGCAACGCGAAAGTGTACAAGGGCGGGGTCGCAATCGCCGTCTCGGAAAAGGACGAATCGAGGGTTTCCGTCGCGCAGGCGGCGGACGAACTGCTGACTATCGAGGGAGTGACCTGCTCTTTCGTAATCTCGACGAGCGGGGAAGACGTGGTCGTTTCGGCGCGGAGCATAGGACGGATAAACGTCCAGCTCGTACTCGAAAAGCTCGGCGGCGGCGGCAACCAGTCAATCGCCGGAGCGACGGTCAGGAGTACGGACATAGAAACCGCGTCGCAACAGCTTTTGCGCGCTATCGACGAGCATTTAACGGACATTAAGGCGGAAGAGATTCACAGATGAAAGCGTTGCGGCGCGCGGGATTACGGGCGCGAAGCGGCGGGAGGCTGCGCCGACCGGGCGATAAATTAAGAGGAGATTACAGATGAAAGTTATACTGCGGCAGGACGTGCGCGACCAGGGCAAAAAAGGGCAGATGGTAGAGGTTTCGGACGGCTACGCGAGAAACTTTTTGCTGCCGCGCAAGCTCGCGGTGGAGGCGACCGCGGAAACCGTCAACCAAATGAAGCAGCAGGACGCGGCGAAGAAACGACGCGGCGAGCTTGACAGAGCGGAGGCGCAGGCGACCGCGCAAAAACTGTCGGAGATTCAGGTGCGCGTCACGGCGAAGTCCGGCGGCGCGGGACGGCTCTTCGGCTCGGTTACGAACACCGAAATCGCGGAGGCTCTCGAAGCGCAGCACGGCGTCAAAATCGAGAAAAACAAGTTCGTGTCGGAACATATCAAGGCGTTCGGCACATACGAGATAAAGGTCAAGCTCGGCTACGAAGTGTCCGGCGCGCTCAGCGTACTCGTCACGGAGGAGTAGCGGGGCGCGAAAGCCGCGGGGACGCGCGCGTTTCCGGGAAAAAAGCTGCAAAAGCAAAGTTTAGTAAAAAAAACGTGTCAGTTCCCGGTTTGACGCTTATCACTTATATATTACACGCACGCGCTTTGCGTGTGCGTAAAGGGGGGTGCGAAGCCTTGCCCGAGTATTCCGCGGCGCAGTATAAAACGCCGCACTCGCCCGAGGCGGAACAGTCCGTTATCGGCGCAATGATAATCGACGGCGGCTGCGTTCCGAAAGTCGTAACGCTCCTTAAAGCGGACGATTTCTATTCAGAGACGCACCGCGAGATTTACGCGACGATTATCTCGATGTTCAACTTCGGGAAGCCGATAGACCCGGTAACGGTGGACGCGAATATGCGCGAGCGCGGAATCGTGAACGCCGACGCGATGCAGTACCTCATCGACCTGATGAACATAACTCCGACGGCGGCGAACGTCCTCGAATACGCGAAAATTGTGCGGGACAGCGCGCTTCTGCGCCAAATCGCGGATGCGGGAACCGACATTACCGGTATGGCGTCAAGCGGCGAGGGCGGCGCGGAGAGCGTTCTCGACGCGTCGGAGCGCAGAATATACGCGCTGCGGCAGGGGCGGTCTACCGACGGACTCGAGCCGGTCGGCAAGATACTGACCGGCGTGTTCGCGCAGATTACGGACGCGGGCAAGCTCGGAAGCGGAATCACCGGAATCCCGTCCGGGCTCGCCGACCTCGACAACGCGATTATGGGACTGAACAAAGCGGACCTCATTCTGATTGCGTCGCGCCCGAGTATGGGCAAAACGAGTATCGCGCTGAACATCGCGCTGAACGCGTCGCGCGTTACGGAGCGGTCGGTCGCGATTTTCTCGCTCGAAATGTCGAGGGAGCAGCTCGCTTTGCGGCTGCTCTCGTCCGAGAGCTGCATTGACGGTAAACGCCTGCAAACGGGCAGACTTTCGCAGGCAGACTGGGCAAAGCTGCTCGACGCGGCGGCGCGAATCAGCAAGTCGGAACTTTTAATCAACGATAATCCGTCCGTCTCCGTCGCGGATATGAACGCGCAGTGCCGCCGCGTCCCGAAGCTCGGACTCGTCATCATAGACTACCTCCAGCTTATGCAGTCCGCGGGCGGAAGGTCGGGTTACGCGTCCGAAAACCGGACGCAGGTCGTGTCCGACATCTCGCGTATGCTTAAGATTATGGCAAAAGAGCTTAACGTCCCGGTTATCTGCCTGTCGCAGCTGTCCCGCGCGAACGAGGCGCGCGCGGACAAGCGTCCGGTGCTGTCCGATATGCGCGAGTCGGGAGCCATAGAGCAGGACGCGGACGTTGTGCTCGGACTCTACCGCGAGGGATACTATAACCCCGAGACGGAACACCCGAACACGGCGGAGCTTATTATCCTGAAAAACCGGCGCGGCGAAACCGGAAAGGTGTTCCTGCACTGGTCGCCGGAGCTTACGCTGTACTCCACGCTTGAACGGCACCACGACGACGATGAATGACCGCGGCGCGTCCGCGTTGCGGCGCGTTTCGGAGACCGTAACCGCGTTCGCGGACAGGCACAAAATGTTCGCGGGAGTTTCCCGCGTGACCGCGGCGGTCTCCGGCGGCGCGGACTCTATGGCAATGCTGACGGTGCTGACGCGCATCGCGCCGTCGCTCGGCTTCGGGGTTACTGCGGCGCACTTTGACCACAGGCTTCGCGGCGCGGAGTCCGACCGCGACCGCGAGTTCGTCGAAAGCTGGTGCGGCGGGAACGGTATTCAGCTTGACGTCGGAAGCGGAGACACGCGCGCGTTCGCGCTCTCCGAAAAGCTCGGCACGGAGGACGCGGCGCGCCGGCTGCGGTACGAATTCCTCGAAGCCGTTGCGGAAACGCGCGGTTCCGTCGTCGCGACGGCGCACAACGCCGACGACAATACCGAGACGGTGCTCTTAAATCTCGCCCGGGGAGCCGGAGCGCGCGGACTGTCGGGAATCCCGCCCGTGCGCGGCGGCATTATCCGCCCGATGCTGACCGTCGCCCGCGCGGAAATCGAGACGCTGCTCCGCGAGGAGAACGTGCCGCACACCGAAGACTCGTCGAACGGCGACGAGTCTTACGCGCGCAACAAAATCAGGCACTCGGTAATGCCGGTTCTGCGCGGTGTCAATCCGCGCGTTTCGGAGCATACGGCGGAGCTTTCCGAGTCGCTGCGAGAGGACGAAGAGTTTATCGCGTCCGCGGCGCGCGTGGAAATTGCGAAACTCGGGATAACCGGCGAATCCGGCGGCGGAACCGCGTTTCCCGCGTCCGCGCTGTACGCTATGCCGCGCGCGCTCGCCGCGCGGGTTCTGCGCGAGCTTTCCGGCGTCCGGCTGACGCGGCGGGCGGTTGACGGCATAACCGCGCTGTGCGCTTCCAAAAACGGCACAAAGTACCTCGACGTACCGGAAGCTCTCGTCGTCAGAGAGCGCGATATGCTGATTTTTCTGCCGCCGAGACCGAAAAGACGGTCATAAAGACTATTATTTTAAGAAATTTCCGTTAACAGCTTTATTTTCAGACGCGTTTGTGTTAGAATACTTCATATCCGGGGGGCAGCCGCTTGCATAAAGACGTTTTGTATATCGCGTACTCCGAGGACGAAATACGGCGCAGGGTGCGGGAACTCGCCGCCGCGCTTCAAAGTGAGTACGCGGATAAAAATCCGGTGTTTATCGGCATACTAAAGGGCGCGTTCGTCTTTATGGCGGATCTTGTGCGCGCCTGCGGATTCCCGCTCGAGGTGCAGTTTCTGAAAGCGTCGAGCTACGGTTTCGCCGCGGTCACGTCCGGCACGGTCGAGGTCTCGATGAGTGTCGCCGCCGAAAACAGGCACATTCTGATAGTCGAGGACATTCTCGACACGGGGCGTACGCTTAAAAAACTTCGCGACAAGCTGCTCGCGCAGAACCCCGCGTCGGTGAAAATATGCGCGTTTCTCGATAAAACCGAACGGCGCGAAGCGGACGTTTCCGCGGACTATACCGGTTTCGGGTGTCCGTCCGAATTCTTCGTCGGCTACGGACTCGACTACGCGGAGCGTTACCGCAATCTTCCGTATATCGGCGTGCTGAAGCCGGAGATTTATTTGCCGGACGGCAGCTGAATCCCGCGGGCTGCGGGCGTCGCCGCCGTCCGGGCGGTTAAAATCTGAAGCGAACGGAGGGCTTTGCCCGACTGAGCGGTTAATGCGGCAAAGCCGTGTCTCACGGAAGCGGCGTTTTGCCGGAATCTGAAGCGAACGGAGGGCTTTGCCCGACCGAGCAAATAATAAGGAGAGTAAAGTTGAATCCAAAAAACCAAAAAAAACCGCGCGACAAGGGCTTTCTGGTTTTAGTCGCGATTGCGCTTATTCTCGCGATAGTCGTCGCGAGGTTCTTCAGACCGGGCACGCCGATAAAGGTCGAGTACTACGAGGTTCGCCGCTATTTTATCGAGCATAACGTCAAGAGCTTCGAGATTAAGGGCAGTACGCTCACAATCGACCTGATACGCCCCGACGAAAATCACGAGCAGGCGACGACCGTGTCGCACACGCTCTACGACTTCTACACGTTTTACGAGGACAACAAAGGATATATCGACGAGGCGATGGAGAATCCGTCCGGCGGCTTTATATATACGCTCACACCGAACGCGCAGATGCCGTGGTGGTTCTCGATAATACCGTATGTAATCGTTATCGGCGTGTTTATATTTGTATTCAATATGATGATGAACCGCAGCGGCGCGGGCGGGGACAGGGGTGCGATGCGCTTCAGTAAGGCGCGGACGCGGCTCGCCTCCGAGGACAAGAAGAAGGTCACGTTCGCGGACGTTGCGGGCGCGGACGAAGAAAAGGCGGAACTTGCCGAAATCGTGGATTTCCTGCGCGCGCCGGGAAAATACACGGAACTCGGAGCGAGAATACCGAAGGGCGTGCTGCTCGTGGGACCTCCGGGCACCGGCAAAACGCTAATCGCAAAAGCCGTCGCCGGAGAGGCGGGGGTGCAGTTTCTGTCGATTTCCGGCTCCGACTTCGTCGAGCTGTACGTCGGCGTGGGCGCGAGCCGTGTGCGCGATTTGTTCGACCAGGCGAAAAAACTCGCTCCCGCGATAATATTCATTGATGAAATCGACGCGGTGGGGCGGCAGCGCGGAGCCGGTCTCGGCGGCGGTCACGACGAGCGAGAGCAGACGCTGAACCAGCTGCTCGTCGAGATGGACGGATTCACGACGAACGAGGGCGTTATCATAATCGCGGCGACGAACCGCGCGGACATTCTCGACAGCGCGCTTCTGCGTCCGGGGCGGTTCGACCGCACCGTGTACGTCGGGTTGCCGGACGTTAAGGGGCGCGAGGAAATTCTGAAGGTACACTCGCGCGGGAAGCGGTTTGACGAAAACGTGTCGCTGAAGCACATCGCGCAGACGACGGTCGGGTTTACCGGCGCGGACCTTGAAAATCTGCTCAACGAATCCGCGCTGCTCGCCGCGCGCGCGGACAGACCGGTCGTGCAAATGTCCGACATTGAGGACGCGATGCTCAAGGTTATGGTGGGACCCGAGAAAAAGAGCCGCGTCGTCACGGAGAAAGCAAAGAAGCTCACCGCGTACCACGAGGCGGGACACGCCGTCGCCGCGTTCTTTCTCGAACACACAGACCCGGTTCACCACATCTCGATTATCCCGAGAGGTCAGGCGGGCGGCGTAACGGTTTACCGCGCGGAGGAGGACAAAGGCACCCAGTCGCGCAGCGAGATGTTTGAACGCATTGTCGCCGCGCTCGGCGGCCGCGTTGCGGAACAGCTGTTCCTCGCCGACATTTCGACCGGCGCGTCGAGCGATATACAGCAGGCGTCGCAAATCGCGCGGGCTATGGTAACTATGTACGGTATGAGCGACGAACTCGGTCCCATATCGTTCGACGATTCGTCGCACAGCGTGTTTATCGGGCGCGATTTCCAGCAGACAAAAAGCTACAGCGAGGAGACCGCCGCCGCGATTGACCGAGCGGTCAAGGAGATATTCGACCGCGCGATTGCGGAATGTACGCGGCTGCTGAAAGAGCGCGCAGACCTCGTCGCGGCGACGGCGGAGCATCTGCTGAAGTACGAGACGATGGGCGGCGAAGAGTTCAGGCGGCTGTGCGAAGGCGGACGAGGCGTTATAGAAACGGTCGCGGACGAGCAGACGGCGGACGCAGCACTGCCGGACATATTCTAAAACAGGCACAAGGCGCGTTTACCCGCGCCTTGTTTTGCGCGAGTGGAACCGGGGGTGACGCGCTTTTTTAGCCGGAAAAGCGCGTCACCTTACGTTCTCCGCGTCCCTCGCGTCATTCGCAAAAACAATGCATAGGAGTTATCGATAATGGAAAAAATCGTTTGCTTTACGGGGATTGAGGCTCCCGGCGGCGTTACAGAGGTGCGCTCGCAGCCGGGCGCGCCCGACCACAACGTTTACAAAGCTCTTGTTGACGGCGCGCTTACGGACGTGCGGATTCTTCCGGAGTTTGACCTGCGCGGGGAACCCGGCTACGCGATGTGGCCCGGCGTGTATGAATGTACGTTCGGCGGCGGCGGCTACGTCACAAAAACGCGGCTCAGCGAAAATCTGATTGCCGGGTACACGGTCGCGGCTCCGCGGGACGGCGCGATACGTCTCGGCGACCGCGAATACCGCTTTGAGCCGGACGCGCCGATGTGGATGTTCGGCAAGGCGGGTATTCCGGAGGATTACGCGAAAAAGGTCGCGGACGCGGAAGCCGGCTGGGACGACTACTGGTTCGTCCGGCTGAATCCCGCGGGAGAAATCGCCGAAATGTGGGTAAGTCACCAACCGGCGTTCGGAGACGGCGCGATACTCGAGCAAATCCGCAAGTTCCGGTCAGCCTGGGGACCGAAAGCCGCAAACGGACTCGCAATCGAGTACAACTACTTCGGACCGCGGGCTGCGGACGGCGTGAAATATCCGGTATTCGTGTGGTTCCACGGACTGCACAGCGGTACGCACACGCAAACGAGTCTGTTCGAGTTCAACCCGATTGCCAACTGGGCAAAAGATGAAATGCAGTCGCGCTTTGCCGAGGGCGGAGCGTACATAATCGCGCCGAGGGCGAACGAGGACCTGCGCGACGGTCACGGTATGTCGTGGAACTCAGCGCAGGTCGAGCCGTTTTTCCTTATGCTCCGTGACTTCCTCAAACAGCACCCGGACGCGGACGCCGACCGCGTGTTTATAGGCGGCTTCTCGATGGGCGGCTTTATGACGTGGCTCTGTCTCGCCGCGCACCCGGAACGCGTCAAAGGCGCGGTTCCGTGCTGCGGAATGTACGTTTTGAGTGAGGACGAGCGCAAAGCCGCGCTTTCCGTTCCGGTGTTCTGCGTACACGGCGAGGGTGATTTTGACACGGACGGCGTGAGAACCGAGATGAAGCCGTACCTCGGCGCAAACGAAAAAAGCCGTATCGCGGTTTTAGCGCACGGCTATCTGTTCCCCGACGGCGTTACGCCCACACCGGTAGACCACCTCGTCTGGATTCCCGCGCTGAACGACTTCGAGTTCAACGACGGCACGGATTACGCCGACGCCGACGGCGCGAAAATCCCGCGCATCACCGGCTGGATTAACGCGATTCGGTAGCGGTTCCGATAAACTTCGGCGACAGACGCAGTTCGCTCCCGGCGCGGCGCAGTTCCGGCGCGGCGTAGCCGAGCGTATAGAAGTCGGTCGCGGCGGCTTCGAGCGCGAACGCGCGCCGCGCGTCCTCCGGCAGACTGCGGACGTCCGCCGTGCGCGAGATTACCGGAAGCCGCGCGCGCTTCAGCAACGCGCCGCCGCGCTCCGACAGCGCGAGCGGACGAATATATTGCGGCGGAAGCGTTTCCGCTCGCAGACCGAGTGCGGCGGCAAGCATATACCGTTTGACGCGGCTCATCGCGTGACGGCGCGTTTTGGTCAGCGCAAGCAGTTCGCCGAGCGTCGCGGCGGAGCTTACGGCTTTCGCGGCGCGCTCCGCGAGACCGTCGGAGCCGCCGGATATTTCCGAAAAACCGTCGGGGGAGAGCGCGCGGAGCCGCGACAGCAGCGCGGTTTCAAGGTCGCCGGGGAACACGGGCGGCACGGGACGCAAAAGCTCCGCGCAGTCCGGCGGAACGACGTCCCACGCGCCGCGGTCTCCGGCGAGCAGCAAACTTCGCACGCGCTCCGACGAGTACCCAGGTTCGCGCGGGAATGCAAGCGGCGCAATGTCCGCGCCGAGCCGTCCGACCGCGCGGATATACTCGACCGCGAGGGTGTTGTTCGGCTCGCGCAGTACGTCCGCCGCACCGCCGAGGACTTCGCGCAGAGCGTACCCGCGCGCCGCGGCGTACGATTTGCCGTACGCGAGCGCGCGCCGCGTCGCGGTCTCCGCGGCTTCGGAGTTCAATGCTTCCGCCGCGAGAGTAAGCGGCGGGAGTTCGCCGGATTCGCAGCCGAAAGCGATGCGGTTAACCCCGAGCGACGCGAGAAGAGCCGCGCCCGCTTCCGCGAACCCCTCCGCGGAAGAGAGCGAAGCCGAGACCGGCAGTTCGATTACGAGGTCGGCTCCGAGCAGTACGGCGCATTCCGCGCGCGGAAGTTTTGGGAAAACCGCCGGCTCGCCGCGCTGTACGAAATTGCCGCTCATTACGCAGACCACGGGCGCGTCCGACGCGGCTCTGATTCTGCGAAACAGCGCGGAATGTCCGGCGTGAGGCGGGTTAAGCTCGCAGATTACGCCGGCGGCGGAGCGGTTTTCTAAAGTATTTTCGGAAATCTTCATTTTTTTGTTGATTTACTCCGCAAAAAGGTATATAGTATACTATATTTGTCTCAACTATATTACTACGGATTGCAACTATTTTCAAGAGGTGTTTTTATATATGAAAGTTCTCGTGATAAACGCAGGCTCCTCGTCCGTCAAGTACCAGCTCATTGATATGACGACGGAGACGCTGATCGCAAAAGGTCTGTGCGAAAAAATCGGTATCGCCCCCGGCTCCGGTCATATGAAGCACAGTCCGCAAAACGGAAAACCGGCGTATGAAGTGGAAATCGCGCTCCCGACGCATACGGACGCAATCAAGGCGGTGCTTGAGAAGCTTGTAAGCCCGGAATTCGGCGTGGTTTCGAGCCTGTCGGACATCGGAGCCGTCGGACACCGGGTGCTGAACGGAGGACCGAAGTACGCGGAAAGCGCGCTTGTGGACGCTTCGGTCATTAAGGATATAGAGTACTTTATTCCGCTCGGACCGCTGCACAACCCGCACAATCTGTCCGGAATCCGCGCGTGTATCGGGGCGATGCCCGGCGTGCCGCAGGTCGCGACGTTTGACACGTCGTTCCACCAGACGATGCCGGACTACGCCTATACATACGCGATTCCGTACAAGTATCAGGAGAAGTATCATATCCGCAGGTACGGCTTCCACGGCACGAGCCACAAATACGTCTCGCAGGAGGCGGTTAAACTGCTCGGCGCAAAGGCGGAGAACACGCGGATTATCACCTGTCACCTCGGAAACGGTTCCTCGCTCGCCGCGATTCGGGGCGGGAAGTGTATCGACACGTCGATGGGACTTACGCCGCTTGAGGGTGTGCCGATGGGGACGCGCTCGGGCAGTATCGACCCCGCAATCGTCGAGTACATTGCGGACAGCGAGAAGCTGACCGTGGCGGAGACGCTGCACCTGCTGAACCACGAGTCCGGAGTACTCGGGATTTCCGGCGTGTCGTCGGACTTCCGAGAAATCGAGGCTGTCGCGGAGAACGGCGGAGAGCCGCTGTACGCGCGGGCGAATCTCGCGCTCAAGGTTTTTTACTACAATGTGATGAAGTACCTCGCGTCGTATTACGGCGCGCTCGGCGGAGCCGACGCAATTGTGTTCACGGCGGGACTCGGCGAGAACTCGGCGGAAGCGCGGGCGGAGATTACAAAGCCCCTCGCCGGACTCGGAATCTCGCTCGACCCGGAGAAAAACAAAGTGCGCGGCACGGTGGATATTACCGGAAACGGCTCCAAAGTCAGAATATTTACGATTCCGACGAACGAGGAGCTTATGATTGCGCGGGATACGAAGGCGATAGTTGAAAGATAAACGGGTTCGGCAAACCGGATACGGAAGGAGTAAAAAAGTATGGCAAAAGTTTCCGAAGTGAAATGCGGAAAATGCGACAGATATTATTCCGCGGTCAGGGCGCACTGCCCGTTTTGCGGCGCGCGGCGCGGCACGCAGGGGAAGCACGCGCGCGATATTGACAATCTCAAGGCAAAGATGATAATCGGAATCGTAGTGTTTGCGCTGCTCGTCGTCGGCGTGGGCATTGGACTCGCCGTGAACGGCAACGCGGAGCCAACCCCGACACCGTCGCCGTCCGGTCCGCTCAACGCGGGAGACGGCGTTGTCTCGGTCGTGTCGGAGCCGCCGAATACGAGTATGCCGCCGGAGCCGTCGGACACGCCGCTCCCGTCGGAGCCGCCTCCGGTCGCGGGAGCTACGGCGATTGAGGTGCAGTACAACAACGCGCCGCTGCGATACGACGAGTTAGACGCTCAGAAAAAACCGACCGGCAACAAGGAGCTGACGCTCCCGAAGAGTACGTCGATTAAGCTGACGCTGAAGATTACGCCGTCCGGAATCGAGGACGTTCCGGTCTGGACGAGCAGCAACACCGCGGTTTTCGATGTAGTGGCGACGGATACGACGGGCAGAAGCGTGACCGTCACCTGGATTAAGAACGGCAACGCGACGCTCACAGTTACCTGCGGCGGAAAGACGCAAAAAGTAATAATCCGCTGCGGTAAATGACGAAAAACGAATAACGGCAAAGGGCGGGAAATCGCCCTTTGTTGGTTTTGACAAGGAGACGGTATGAATCAGCTCGTTCTCGTCCTCGATTTCGGAGGGCAGTATAAAGAACTGATAGCGCGGCGCGTCCGCGAGAACAATGTCCTTGCGGAGATAATCCCCGGGCGCACTCCGGTCGGCGAGATTGCCAAGCGAAACCCGATAGGCATAATCCTCACCGGGGGACCGGACAGCGTGTACCGCGACGGCGCGCCGCGGACAGATAAGCGGCTGTTTGAACTCGGCGTTCCGGTACTCGGAATCTGCTACGGAATGCAGCTTACGGCGTACACGCTCGGCGGCTCGGTGAAACCGTGCGGAAAAAGCGAGTACGGGCGCGTCGCGGTGGAGTGCGACGCGTCGTCCGCGCTGTTTTCGGGACTCGCGGCGAAGCAAACCGGACTTATGAGCCACACGGATCAGGTCGAGGTTTTGCCGGACGGCTTCGCGATTACCGCGAGCACCGCCGACTGCCCGGTCGCCGCGATGGAAAACGCGGAACGGAAGCTCTATGCGACGCAGTTTCACCCGGAGGTGGAGAACACGCCGAACGGCTCGCTGATGCTGCGTAATTTTCTGTACGGCGTATGCGGCGCGGCGGGCGACTACAACATCACGGACTATCACGCGCGTATGGTGCGCGAGGTGCGCGAGCGGGTCGGGGACAAGCGGGTGCTGCTCGGGCTGTCCGGCGGCGTGGACTCGTCGGTGTGCGCCGCGCTGCTCGCGGAGGCGGTACCCGGCAGGCTGCACTGCGTATTCGTAGACCACGGGCTTATGCGGCGGGACGAGGGCGACGAAGTGGAGGCGGCGTTTTCAAAGCGCAGTCTGCACTTCATACGCGTGAACGCCGAAAAGCGGTTCCTTGCGAAGCTGCGCGGAGTTTCGGAACCGGAAAAGAAGCGCAAAATCATCGGCGAGGAATTTGTGCGCGTATTCGAGGACGAGGCGGAGCGGCTTCGCCGCGGGTACGGCGAGATTTCGTTTCTCGCGCAGGGCACGATTTATCCGGACGTAGTCGAGTCCGGCGCGAACGCTTCCGCGACGATAAAGAGCCACCACAACGTCGGCGGACTGCCGGAAGATATGAAGTTCGAGGGCGTAGTCGAGCCGCTGCGCGGGCTTTTCAAGGACGAGGTGCGCGCGCTCGGGCGCGAACTCGGACTGCCGCGCGCACTCGTCGGGCGGCAGCCGTTCCCGGGACCGGGTCTCGCGGTGCGCGTAATCGGCGCGGTCACGCGGGAGAAGCTCGGTATGCTGCGCGCCGCGGACGCGATTTTCCGCGAGGAAATGCGCCGCTCGAGGGCGAAAGCGGATCAGTACTTCGCGGTGCTGACCGACACGCGCAGCGTCGGCGTGGTCGGCGACTTCCGCACTCACGGGCTGACGGTCGCGCTCCGCGCCGTCAAAACGACGGACTTTATGACCTGCGAGTACGTCCCGCTGCCGCACAGTCTGCTCGGCAGAACCGCGTCGCGCATATGCGGCGAGGTGCGCGGAGTGAGCCGCGTCGTGTACGACGTCACGGGGAAGCCCCCCGCGACAATCGAGTGGGAGTAGAAATTCCGCCTCAAAGGAGTGTGCATATGCGGCAGGCGAACCGGGAAATCACGCAAATTCAAGACATACTCGGCGTTCTCGCGCGGTGCGAAGTGTGCCGCGTCGCGCTCGGCACCGGCGGCGCGCCGTACATCGTGCCGATGAGTTTCGGACACTCGTACGAAAACGGCGCGCTGACGCTGTACTTCCACGGCGCGCGCGAAGGGCGCAAAATCGCGCTGATCGGTCCGGGCTGCGCCGCCGGTTTCGAGGCGGACTGCTCGGTTGAACTGATTCGGCGCGACGAGCCTTGCAAATACTCGATGAATTACGAGAGCATAGTCGGCTCCGGCTTCATCGAGCCGATTGACGACCCGGAGGAGCGGCGGCTCGGACTCGACTGCATTATGCGGCACTACGGCGCGGTCGGCGAAGATTACGCCTACAACGAGAAATCGCTTGCGCTCACGGCGGTGCTGCGGCTGACCGCATCGGAGTTCACCGGCAAGCGGCTTATGAAATAGAGATTGCGAAACCGCAGGCGCAGACCGCGAGGGTCTGCGTTTGTTTATCAGCCGCGCCGAAAGGCGCGGCTTTTGTTATACAGATATTTTCAACAAATTTCACAGAACCGCTTGACAGCCCCCCCCCCTATTTGTGGTATAATAGCTTCGCGTACAGCGGCGGCGCAGTTACGTACAAAATCAAGGGGGAAATGCAGTGAACGAAAACACGCCAAAAAAAAGCGGACTCTACGGTTGCTGTGTCAGCCTTATAATTGTCCTTTTTGTCCTTTTTGTTGTGACTATGGTGTGGTATGTTGCTGAGGTGAATAACCAAAGCAGTTCGAGCAGCCCGAGCAGCCCGAGCAGCCCGAGCAGTCAAAAGTTCGATAAATACACCGCGGTAGGCACAGCGAAATCTGAGATAGAGAAACGATTGACGAGTCCTTCTACAGCCAAATTCGGCGGATGGGAAGTTACTGAAATCACAACAGACGAATGGCTTGTCCTCGGATATGTCGATTCTCAAAACAGCTTTGGCGCAACGGTAAGACAGTATTTCGGAGTGGCGATACAAGTCACCGGTTATAAGGGCGATACATTTACTTATACAGGTTCGGTCGAGTTTTTCTAACCGCGCGGCAAATATATAAGGAGGAACAACAATGGTAATTTCAAACAATAATGCAAACCGCAGCCGCGGCGGCATTGCATTCAAGTGCAACTTTTGCGACGGCGGACGCGGGAACGGTGAATTCGGATTCAACGGCGTCTGCTCAAATGATAACATCCATTACAATATTTATACAGCCAAACGCCGGTGGTGTTCGGAAAGTGCCTGCTCTCGTTATATCAAACGTGAAATCGAATATGAACAACTTTCACAAGAAAAATTTTTGTGTTACGAAAGCACATTGCTCGTTGACTGGAGAATGCGCGCGGGGATAGATATTGAGAACGATAGTAAGCGCAGAATCAAAGGTGCAAAGGTCGGCGGCTTATGCGTTCTGACGACTCTCGAGCGGTATGCAGCCGAGAAAGACCGTAAAGTTTTTGCGCTTTTTCTTATCGACGACTGTTCTGTTGGTGACAGAAATAGCGAGGGATACGTCGCAAGCAGTTCTGAAAACAGACTCAAGTTCAGTATCGATGAAAAGCAGAATTTCAATTATTGGGACTTCTATCAAACCTCAAACAGTACCGCAGATAGTTGGAGGTCGGGTTTGTTCCGTTACCTGACAAATCAACAGTCGCTTCAGATTTTGGAAAATGCTGTTAATGTCAAAACCAACACCGCAGACAGTACTCTTGCCAAGGCAATGCTTGATAGATTCAAAAGCGGATACAGTCAATAACAGTCGTACGACCAAACATTCCCCCGCGGACCGAAGTCCGCGGGGGAATGCCGTTTTTACCGCACCGACAGCTCGTACAGCTTGCGGTACGCGCCGTTTTCGCGCGCCATAAGCTCCGCGTGGGAGCCGCGCTCGGTGATTTCACCGTGGTCGAGGACGAAAATCAGGTCGCAGCCGACGACGGTGGACAGACGGTGCGCAATCATTATCAGCGTCTTGCCCTCGGAGTACTCATACAGTCTGTCTTGCAGCGTCTTTTCGGTCTCGGTGTCAATCGACGCGGTCGCTTCGTCGAGTATCAGCATACGCGGTTTCACCGCAAGCGCGCGCGCAAACGAGATGAGCTGACGCTGACCGAGCGAGAAGTCGGAGCCGCGCTCCGCGACCGAGTGCGAGTAGCCGCCGTCAAGCTCCGAGATAAATCCGTCGCACCGCGCGGCGACCGCCGCCTCGCGCACCGCGCCGTCGTCTACGTCCGGGTCGCCGAGGCTGATGTTGTGGCGAATGTTGCCGGAGAACAGGAACACGCTCTGCATAACGATTCCGACGGCGCGGCGCAGACTGCGCAGATTGTACTCCGCAATGTCAACGCCGTCGATGAGAATCCGCCCTTTCTGCGGGATATAATAGCGCGAAATCAGGCTTATAACCGTCGTCTTTCCGGAGCCGGTAGAGCCGACGAAAGCGCACCGCTGACCGGGTTCAATCGTGAAGCTCACGCCGCGCAGCACCCAGTCCTCGTCGTTGTACGCGAACCATACGTCGCGGAACTCGATTTTGCCGGTGAGGTTTTCCGCGGAACGCCCGGGAGCGTCGAGATCCTCAAAGTCCACGGTGTTGTCCATAATGTCGAAGATTCTGTCCGCGGATATGAGCGCGGACTGCGCCGCCGTAAGCTGCTCCGCGAGCTGAGCTATCGGCTGAAACAGCTGACGGATATACGTCGTGAACGTGTACAGCACGCCGATGTCGAGTAAGTGCAGTCCGACGCGCGAGCCGAAGTAAGCGATAATCAGCGCGATCATAATGTTCGCAATCATCGTAATCAGCGGGTTCGACAGGCTGTTCAGGATAACCTGAATCAGCCCGAGACGGTAATGCTCGTCGTTCATCGCGGAAAAGTCGTCGTACTTGCGCTTTTCGCGGTTGAAAATCTGCACGATTCGCATACCGGTGACGTGTTCCGCGAGATAGCCGTTAATGCGCGAGTTGAGCGACTTGACCTTGATAAACGTCTTGCGCGCGATGAAGCGGTAAGCGACGGTCAGACCCGCGATTACCGGCACCGCGAGCAGACACCACAGCGCGAGCCGGAAGTCGAGCGCGAACATAGTCGCGAGCATCGCGATAATGAGCATACCCTCGCGGATTGCCATAATGAATATGTTCGCGTACAGCTCCTGAAGCTCGTCAACGTCGCCCGTGACGCGGGTAAGAATGCGTCCGGACGCGTTCTTGTCGAAGAAGCGCATACTGAGCGACTGGATATGCGCGAAAAGCTCCGTCCTGATTTTGTGCAGAATCGACTGCCCGAGACTCGTAAGCGTAACGCGCTGCGCGTACGAAAAAACGTGCTGCACTACGCAGACCGCGATGTACAGCACCGCGAGGTATGCCACAGCCGAAACGTCAAAGCCGGGGATTGAAAAATGGTCGTCAATCAGCGTCTGGACTATCAGAGGCGCGGCGAGCTGCGCCGCGTTTACGAGTACGGAGGACGCCAGCGCGAACGCGAGCAGTCCCGGCGCGGCTTTGAAATATTTGAGCAGCCGAAACAGCGTCCGCCGTTTGGACTTCTCCTCATATTCGCTCATACGCCCGCGAACTTCTACGTCCGCCGCGAGTTTTTTGCGCTTATTCACTCCGCCGCCTCCTTTCCGTTCTGGAGCCGGACGAGTGCGGCGAACGCGCCGTCCTTCGCGAGCAGTTCGTCAAACGTGCCGGTTTCGTCAACCGTTCCGCCTTGCCCGAGTACGACGATTCTGTCGGCGAGAGACGCCGCGGCGACGCGGTGCGTGACGATAACCGCCGTGCAGCCGTCAAGATACGCTCGCAGACCGGAGAGTATTTCGCGCTCCGTCTCCGCGTCCACCGCGGAGAGACAGTCGTCAAGCAGCAGTATCTTCGGGTGCAGCACGAGCGCGCGCGCGATAGAAACGCGCTGCATCTGACCGCCGGACAGCGTGACTCCGCGCTCGCCGACAATCGTACTGTAGCCGTCCGCGAACTCGATTACGTTGCCGTGCACCGCGACGGCGCGCGCGGCTTCGAGTACGTCCTCGTCGCCGCGGTGTTCGGCGAAGAAGCGGATATTCTCGGAAATCGAGTCCGAAAACAGGAAGCTGTCCTGCGGGACGAAACCGATTTCCGAGCGCAGCACTTCAATCGGAATGTCGTTCACGTCGTACCCCGCGAAACTTATCATACCGCGCGGGGCTGACCACAGCCTCTCAAACAGACTCAAAAGCGTCGTTTTGCCGCAGCCGACCGGGCCCGTTATCGCGACAATCTCATTGCGCCGCACCGAGAAACCGACGTTTTTCAGTACGTTAACGTCCGTGCCGGGATAGCGGAACGTAAGGTTGCGCACCGAAATCCAGTCGCCGTCCGCCGCGGTCTGCGCCTGCTCAAACGGGTTTTCGTGAGAAAGCCACTCCTCCGCGAGTCCGTCGCGGTCGCGCGACTCCGGCTCGCAGTTCAGCATTTCGTCGAGCCGCCCGATAGACGCCATACCGCTCTGCCAGTCCTCTATCGCCTGCCCGAGAAGCGCGATGGGTCCGACCATAAGCAGTATGTAGCCGTTGAACGCGGTGAAATCGCCGATTGTGATGTCTCCCGCGCTGAGCATACGGCTTCCGACGAGGATATAAACGGTGAACACGCCGGCGTACACGAGCATAATCAGAGGTCCGACAATCGCGGAGAGCTTCGCCTTGCGAACCTCCGCCGCGCGCTTGCGGTCGGAGAACGCGGCGAACGCGTCACGCTCCGAATTTTCGCGCGCGAACGCTTTGATGATTCGGATACCCGTGAGATTTTCCTGCGCTTTCGCCGCCATATCGCTCGTCGCGGCGCGGATGTCGCGCTGACGCCCGCGCAGAACCTTGCGGATTTTCATTATAAAGTACAGCAGCGCCGGAATCGGCGCGAGCGCGATAAACGACATAAGCGCGCCCGACGTGCGAACCATATGCATCGCCGCGAGCGCGAATGTCACCGCGGAGTTCGCAATCCAGACGAGCGAGCCGCCGAACATTTTGCGTATCGCCTGCACGTCGGAAATGCTCCGCGTGATAATGTCGCCGGTGTTGTATCTGACGTAAAAGTCGCTCGTAAGCGACTCGAGGTGCGCGAAAACGCCGCGCCGCAGGTGGATTTCCGCGCCGCGCATAAACCCGAGCACCATATACCGCCAGATAAAGTACAGCAAAAACGCGCCGAAGCCCGCCGCGGCAAGCAGAAGCGCGGTGCGGCGCACGTCGGACAGCGGGTCGCCGGCGCGGAGCTGGTCAACGGCGCGCCCGAGGTAGCTCGGAATCAGCGTGTTGAAATACGTCGAGATAAAGACAAGCGCGAGTCCGGCGGCGTAACGCGGCCATTTGCGGCGGAAGTAGCCAAGCAGCAGGATTTTAACATTCAATTCTCATTCACCCATAACTTTTATTTAAGCTATTATACAACGCCTCGCGGAGCTTTTCAAGTACCGATAGTCAGAAATTGTGTAAAAACGAGCGCGCTTTACCGGTCGGGGATTGACACGCGGGAAAACGCGGGAGTATAATGTGGTGGAAAGAGCGTGCTTTTGAAACAAATATACGATAAACAGGAGAGATTTTATGTGGTTCTGGGCAGCCGTAAGCGTCGCCGCCATAGTCGCGGCAGGAGTTCTGATTCGTATCGCGACGCTGTGGGGCGAAATTGCCGAAAGAAAAGGATACAACAAGCGGAACTGGACGATTGCGGCGTTTTTCATCGGACTGCCAGTCCGGCTGCTCGTTATCGCGCTTCCGGACGTTACGCCGCGGAAGTAATACCGCGGGCGTTGACGCGCGCGAAATATGTTGCGGTTTTGCCGCGTATGTGCTATAATTCGCGGGCGGCTGACGCTGCGTACCGGGAGCCGCAAACAACGACTGCGCGGCGTCGGAGAGTACGGCGGATTCGGATGAAATGCCGCTGTACACATATTCTAAGCCGGGGGTTCCGCCGGAAGCCGTTAGCGCAATCGTTTGCGACGCTCCCAAAGCGAAGAAACAGCGAACCATAAACGCTGAAGTGATTGGACGAAACGTATGAAACCTATATCAACCCTCGCGGAGGGCGTCGCGCCGAGCGCGACGCTTGCCGTGGACTCGCTCGCGAAGCAGATGAAAGCCGACGGCAAGCCGGTTATCGGCTTCGGCACCGGCGAGCCGGACTTCGACACGCCGCAGAACATCAAGGACGCGGCGGTCGCCGCGATTGCCGCGGGGAAGACGAAGTACACCGCCGCGTCGGGTATCGCGGAGCTTAAGAAAGCGGTGTGCGCAAGGCTCCGTGAGGACTGCGGACCCGGTTACGCGCCCGCGGAAATCGTCATAGCGTCCGGCGCGAAGCACTCGTTTTACGCCGCGCTCCGCGCCCTGCTGAACCCGGGCGACGAGGCGGTGATTCCCGCTCCGTACTGGGTGACGTACCCGGAAGCCGTCAAAATGTGCGGCGCGGTCCCGGTGATTGTCGCGGCGGACGAGAGCGCGGGATTCAAGATTACGGCGGCGCAGCTCGAAGCCGCGGTCACGCCGAAAACGAAGCTGTTTATTATCAACAATCCGTCGAACCCGACCGGAATGCTGTATTCCGAAGCGGAGCTTCGCGCGCTCGCGGACGTTTGCGTCCGGCACGACCTGTATATCGTCGCCGACGAGATTTATTACAAGCTCGTCTACAGCGGGAAATTCACTTCAATCGCGTCGCTCGGAGCCGACATAAAAGAGCGTACTGTTTTAATAAACGGCGTGTCGAAGTCCTACGCGATGACCGGATGGCGCATCGGCTACAGCGCGTCGTCCGCAAGTCTCGCGCGGGTTATGGAGAACTACCTGTCGCACTCGACTTCCGCTCCGAGTACCGTGTCGCAGTGGGCGGCGGTCGAAGCTCTCGCCGGAGACCAGACGTCAGTCGAAGCAATGCGGCTGGAGTTCGTGCGGCGGCGCGAGTACATCGTGCGGCGCGTCAACGAAATCCCGGACCTGTCGTGCATTACGCCGGACGGCGCGTTTTACGTTATGATAAACGTCTCGCGGCTGTTCGGGAGGACGACCGGCGGCGCGGCGATAGCGAACGCGGACGATTTCGCGCTCGCGCTGCTTGAGCGGAAGCTCGTCGCGCTCGTGTCCTGCGAGTCGTTCGGCGCGCCGGGATTCGTGCGTATGACGTACGCCGCGGGTATGGACGACATCGCCGAGGGACTCGACCGCATAGCGGAGTTCGTTGCGGGGGACGCGCAGGGGTAGGTACGCCGGGGCGCGGCTTTTTCGCGGGGAAAGCGCGTTCCTCGTTACCTAACTTAGTAAACAGCGGCAGCGCGCCGCTTTGGAGGGTAATATGCCTGACGACCGCTATGTCTCGCCGCTCAGTACGCGGTACGCGTCCGACGAAATGCAGTTTCTGTTCTCGGCGGACAAGAAGTTTTCGACCTGGCGCAAGCTCTGGGTCGCGCTCGCCCGCGCCGAAAAAACGCTCGGGCTGAACATCACGGACGCGCAAATCGCCGAAATGGAAGCGCATATTTACGATATAGATTACGCTCTCGCCGCAAAGCTCGAACGCGAACTGCGGCACGACGTTATGGCGCACGTCCACACGTTCGGAGCCGCCGCGCCGTCCGCTATGCCGATAATCCACCTCGGCGCGACGAGCTGCTACGTCGGGGACAACACCGACATTATCATAATGCGCGAAGCCCTGACGCTTGTGCGCGCGAAAGCTCTGCGCGTCGCCGCCGCGCTCGCGAAGTTCGCGGACGAACACAAGAGTCTGCCGACGCTCGGGTTTACGCATTTTCAGCCGGCACAGCTCACCACCGTCGGCAAGCGGGCGACGCTGTGGATTAACGAACTGCTGCTCGACGTTGAGACGCTTACGTTTGAGCTTGAACGCCTGAAGCTGCTCGGCTGCAAGGGTACTACGGGTACGCAGGCGAGCTTCCTCGAACTGTTTGACGGCGACAGCGAAAAATGCAAAAAGCTCGACACGCTGATTGCGGAGCAGACGGGCTTTGCGGAAACCGTACCCGTCTCGGGACAGACATATTCGCGCAAGACGGACTACTTTGTCCTGTCCGCGCTGTCCGGCGCGGCGCAGTCCGCGGCGAAGTTCGCGACGGATATGCGGCTGCTGTCACACCTCAAAGAGTGCGAGGAGCCGTTTGAAGACAAGCAAATCGGTTCGTCGGCAATGCCGTACAAGCGGAACCCGATGCGGTGCGAGCGTATCTGTTCGCTCGCGCGGTACGTCATAAACGACGCGCAGAACGCCGCGTTTACGGCGTCCGGTCAGTGGTTCGAGCGCACGCTCGACGACTCCGCGAACAAGCGGATTTCCGTACCCGAGGCGTTTCTCGCGGTTGACGCGATTCTGAACATCTGGCTGAATGTCGCTTCCGGAATCAGGGTGTACCCGGCGGTTATAGCAAAGCATATCGACGCCGAACTGCCGTTTATGATGACGGAAAATATCCTGATGCGCGCAGTTAAAAACGGCGGAGACAGGCAGGAATTGCACGAGAAGATTCGTATATACTCGGTTGAAGCCGGCAGGGGAGTCAAAGAGTTCGGCGAAGACAACGACCTGCTCGCCGCCATAACAAACGACCCGGATTTTCATCTTGCGCTTGACGAGCTTGCGGAGTTGTCCGACGCGTCGCTCTACACCGGACGCAGCGCGGAGCAGGTTACGGAGTTTCTGCGCGGCTCCGTGTACCCGCTGCTCGAGCGGTACGGCGTGACGGACGCTGCTGCGCCGGAGCTTAAAGTTTGACGGCGGGGAGAAAGTTTCGCCGTCCGCGGGCGGCAAAAATACTGAGCGCGGCGGACTCCGAAGACCGGGCGGCTAATATTCTCAAATTTACTCATTGACAAAGCGCGCGGTTCGTTGTAAAATAGACACGACTGATATTGGGGCATAGAAAGCCTTGCCGGTCAAGCGACGAAGGGAGCGGCTTTATGTACATTCAAACCGCGGTAATTTCCAACCCTATCGGACTTCACGCCCGTCCCGCCATATTCCTGATTCAAAAAGCCAATGAATTCGACAGCAGTATCTGGCTTGAGAAGGAAGAACGCCGCATTAACGCGAAGAGCCTTCTCGGCGTTCTGTCGCTCGGCGTGGGGACAGGGGAAGAGATTAAAATCATCGGCGACGGCGCGGACGAAAAAGAGGCCGTAGACGCGCTGCACAAAATCATCTCCTCCGACTTCGCGGAATGAAGCCGGAGGGCAGGCACCTTATCGGCATTGCCGACATAGACACGGCGCGGTGGGACTCTTTGTACTCGCTGTGCCGCGAGATTATCGCGCACCCGCACTACTACAGCGACGCTTGCCGCGACCGGCTTATGGCGTCGCTTTTCTTTGAGCCGAGCACGAGGACCAAATTCTCGTTCCAAGCCGCGATGCAAAGACTCGGCGGCAAAGTATTCGGCTTTGAAAACGCGGACGCGACCTCGGCATCAAAAGGCGAGTCGCTCGCGGACACGGTTCGTATGGCGGCGACGTATTCCGACGTTATCGTCATACGCAATCCGGTCGAGGGGGCGGCGAAAGCCGCGTCGCTGTATTCCGACGTGCCGGTCATAAACGCCGGTGACGGCGGGCATATGCACCCGACGCAGACGCTTACCGACCTTACGACGATAGCGGAGATACGCGGGAAAATCGGCGATTTCACAATCGGGCTGTGCGGCGACCTGAAAAACGGACGCACAGTTCATTCGCTCGTCGCCGCGCTCGCGAAATTCGGCGGCGTGCGGTTCGTGTTTATCTCCCCGCCGGAGCTTTCGATGCCGGAGTATATCACGCGCCGTCTGAAGTCGCAGGGCGCGCCGTTTTACGAATGCCTGTCGCTCGAGGAGACGCTTCCGGAGCTTGACACGCTTTATATGACGCGGATTCAGAGGGAGCGTATGGGCGGACTCGGCGAGTATCCGGAAGAGCTGATTCTCACAAAGGACAGGCTCGCCGCCGCGAAGCGCGAACTGATTATACTGCACCCCCTGCCGCGGGTCAACGAAATCGCGCCGGAGGTGGACGCGGACCCGCGCGCGCGGTACTTCGACCAGGCGCGGTACGGTATGTACATACGAATGGCTCTGCTCACGCAGACGTCGCATATGCCGAGAGAGAAGCCGGAGCCGCAGCCGGTCGGCGGGGCGGTATGCGATAACCGGAACTGCGTCACGCGGCGCGAGCCGTATCTCCCGCCGCTGTTCGGCGACGACGGAGCCTGCGGATACTGCGACAGTTAACCGCGGAGCGTTACCTGTTTACCGGCGCGGTATAGGGAAAAGCATTCCGGCAAAGCCGTGTCACGCCCGGCGTTGTGCCGGAACCCGGGAGACGGAGGCTTCGCCGCCCGGAAAATAAAAGGAGGAATATATATGCCGCCGCACGAAAGACGACTCCCCGCAACCCAGTTCACACGACGCGAGATTTACGACATTGTGAACGACCCGGCGAACAACCCCTACGACGGGGGATTGCACTTCCCGCGCAAATTTTCGACGAAGCTCCGCGACGCGAAAAAGCTCAAATTCACGACGTTCGGGAATTCCGGCGTCGAGTACGAGTTTATCGACGAGAATCATCTGCGCCGCAGCCAGCGCGGAGTGTGGATTGAGGAATACTACGAGTCGTATGACGCGGCTCCCGGAATCGTGTTTTTCTTTCACCTGCACACGAACGGCAAAGGAAAATCAACTCCGCCGCCGAAAATGTCCGCGTACTGCGTGGACTTCAACACCGGTCTCGTGACGATAAACGACGCGCAAATCGGTCACTACGACTACACGCCGCGCGACGTTTCGGGCAGTATCTCGTTCGCCGCGTTCGAGGTGAACGGCAAGCTGCCGGCGGAGCGGCACAGTTTTACCGACGATTTCGTCGGCAAGGTCGCCGCGTGGGACGTCGGCGGAATGTGGCTCACGCACCATTACATCAACCCGCAGTTTTTCCTGAACGAAATCGGCGGCGGCGCGGACAGCCTGTTCCTCACAATCGCGGAACCGGCGCGCTACGTCAAAGTCGCGGAGAACATTTACGTTTTCACCTGGCGCGAAATGGCGGGTCCCGGGCTTATGGGAATGGACGTTATGGATACGTCAAAAATGCAGTCCGTCGGTATGTTCTACGGCATTTCAGAAGACGACCGGCTCGAATGTTACTGCTTCACGCGTCACGCCGGAAAGTGGCTGTCTGTGGAAGACCGGAAGAAAATGCACAAAGACGGCATATTCTCCGTGATTGCGGATGTGCCGCGTTACCCGGTATTTGGGGAGTAAGCGGAAAAACGAAATACGCGGGGAGCATAGCTCTCCGCGTATTTTTTTGCAATTCAACCCTACACGCAGTACTTGCGAAGCTCCGCGAGCAGCGCGTCGAGAATCAGCGGCTTGCCGAGATGACTGTTCATACCGGCTTCGCGGCACTTTTCAACATCGTCGCGGAATACGTTCGCCGTAAGCGCGACTATCGGGACGGTTTTCGCCTCCGGAACGTCAAGCGCGCGTATGACGCGCGTCGCCTCAAGTCCGTCCATCTGCGGCATTTGCACGTCCATAAGAATCAGGTCGTAGCGTTCCGGGTTCTCCGTAAACAGGCGGACGGCTTCCGCGCCGTTTTCGGCGCAGTCCACAGTAACCTCCGTCGGCTCAAGCAGCGCGACGACGATTTCGCGGTTAATCTCAACGTCCTCCGCGAGCAGAATCGTGTGTCCTTTGAAGTTGTCCGGCTCGTCGTCCGAAGCGGTTTCCTCCGCCGGAGCGGTGTTGCCGAGGAATTCGTTTATGCAGTCCTCAATGTCGGACGAGTGCAGCGGTTTTGAGACAAAGCGATCGACGCCGGCGGTTTTCGCGTGTTCCGAGATTGAGCTCCAGTCGGCGGCGGAGATAATCGCGACCGCGGTTTTGTCGGCGCGCGAGTCCTTAATCGTCCGGCAAAGTTCGAGACCGCTCATACCCGGCATTTTATAGTCGAGGAAATAAATGTCGTGCAGAACGCCGCGGTCGAGTATCGCGCGCGCCTCTTCCGCATCGGAAGCCGCGTCGAGCTTTATTCCGAGCGTCAGCGCAAGTTCGCGGAAGTACGCAAGCGTCTCCGGGTCGTCGTCCACCGCGAGTATGCTTACGTTTTTCCAGTTCACGCCGGGGTTCAGCAGACTCGGGTGGTCGGCTTTGCCGCGCTCCGCGTTAATCGTAAAGGTGAACACGGAACCGTGTCCGAGTTCCGACTCGACGCGAATGTCGCCGCCCATAAGCTCGACGATGCGCTTGGAGATTGACAGACCGAGTCCGGTGCCGCCGAACCGCCGCGAGGTGGAATTGTCCGCCTGCTGGAACGACGTGAACAGACGCGTCTGCTGTTCCGCGCTGATTCCGATACCGTTGTCGGTAACGGAGAATTGCAGCCGGCACAGCGAATCGTTTTCCGCGAGCAGCGTAACGCCGAGCGACACCTCGCCGTCCTCCGGAGTGAATTTCACGGCGTTTGACAGCAGATTCGTAAGCACCTGCGCGAGCCGCTGGTCGTCCCCGACGATTCGCTGCGGGATAGCCTTATCGACCGAGACGCGGAACGCGACGTTCTTCTCCTCGACCCGGAATCCGATGACGTTGGAGACCTTTTGAATGACCTTGTCGAGACTGAAATCAAGCGGCGAGAGTTCGAGCTTGTTCGCCTAGATTTTGGACATATCGAGAATATCGCTGATAACGCCGAGCAGGTGCGCGGACGCGTTCTCGATTTTGCCGAACGAATAGTCTTTCTTCTCGGTATCCGGAGCGCGCTTGCCGATTGCGGTCATACCGATGATTGCGTTGAGCGGCGTGCGCATTTCGTGCGACATATTAGACAGGAAGTCGCTCTTTGCGCGGTTTGAGCTTTCGGCGCGGTCTTTAGCCTCTACAAGCTCGAGGTTGAGCGCGACGAGACTGCGGTTCTTGTCCTCAAGCTCTTCTGCGTTGTGACGCAGTTTTGTGACGAGGTCGCTGATTTTCTCCGCCATAGACTTTGCCGCGCGGGCAAGCACGCCGATTTCGCCGCCCGCGTCCGTACTCGGAATCTCCGCCTCGAAGTTGCCGTCGCCGAGGACTTTCGCGGCGTCCGCGAGCGCGAGTATCGGGGCTGTGATATTCCTCGAGATGAAGTACAGCACCGCAATCACTATGACGGCGGCAATCGCCGAAATCGTCAGAATGTAGTTTCTGATAGACGCGGCTTTGCCGAGCACTTCCGACATAGGAATACTCACGGCGACAGACCACGGCGTGGTGACATCGCTGAAGCTGATCGGCATATAGACGGTGTAATAGTCGGTTCCGCTGTGAATATAGGATTCGCCGGCGGCAATCGCGGCTCTCACGTCGCCGAGGCTCGCGGCGGCGGACGCGTCGCCGCTGCCGTTCAGCACGTCCTCGATGTCCGTACCGAGGTACTCTCTGTCCGGGTGCGCGATTACGAAACCGGCGTTGGAGAAAATCTCGGTAAAGCCGCCCTGACTCTGCGGGTTAACGCGCTCTACCATAGCCTGGAAGTTCTCAAGCACAATGTCGGACGAGACGAGACCGAGGAAATTGCCGTCCGCGTCGCCGAAAGAGAAAATCAGACTTTCGAGAATGACGTTCTGTCCCTGAAGCATAAACGCGTAAGGCTCCGTAATGTATTCGACGACGCCGTTTTCCCAGTTTGCTTCGGGGACGTACCACCAGTCCTGCTCGTCAAGCGTCTGACCGTAGGGGAGACCGGCTTCCTGAAGCGCGGGAACTTGGTCGAGCGTGACGCCTTCGTCGAGATAGGCTTCCTGAAGCGGTTCCACGTCAATGCTGTCGCCGAACTTGTTCCAGTAGGGCGCGTAACGCCCGTCTGTACTGTAGATGGAACCCGGCTCTCCGGCGTAAAACGAGTCCATACCGTCGAGTCCGTCCACGGTGTAGGCGACGCAGAACGCGGTAATGTACTCCTTGAACGCGAGCGCGTTTTTGAGAACCTCGTTCATCAGCTCGCGGTCGTTAACGCCGTTCGCCTTGAGCGTCTCCATCACGGTCGAGAGAGTCTCGGCTGTAATCCGCGCGCCCTGTATCTCCGACTTGATTTCGTTCTTAAATTTTTCGGCTGTGACCTCGGCAAGATCGTATGCGTCTCGCTTCGTGAGCGAGACCGTCTGCGCGGCGACCATCGACGTAATGGCGATTTGCGACACGACGACGACGACCGTGACAAAAACGAATATCTTAGCTTTCAGATTCCATTTTTTGAACATTCGCGTGTAACCTCCCGCTTAATTATCCGACCGGAAGAAGCGTTGCCTGCTTGAACATTATAGCGCAAACATCTCCGGTTTTCAAGCGTTTTATATAATAATTTGAATAGACGCCGCCCGGACGGATGAATCCGTACTGCGTCCGGGCTGCGGCGGAACGCCGCCTGCGCGGGATGCGGGACTGCCGGAAGTTCATTATTTCGCCTGCCGCTTGCTAAATTTTGTATATTGTACCACTTTAGCGGAGGTTTGTCAACGTATTTGCGCCGCCGGGCGGCGATTTTGCGGGGAGTCCGGTTGCGCTCACTTTGTGTTTGCGACAAGCTCAAAAGTGACGCGCCGCGCGAGGTTCTTTTCAAGCCGGCGCAGCAATGCGAGCTGCACGGCTCCCGCGACCGCGAACGGCAGCGCGGCGAGCGCGAACAGCTTAAATCCGCACAGCGCGCCGAACGCGAAGCCGGCAGCGGCGACGGTTATGAACCGTACGGGTGCACGCGCGCGCCGGTAAACCCTTGCGGCGTAGACGAGTTTGAGCAGATGCGTAATCTTGTCGTGCGTGATTACGGCGTCGTGATACGAATCAAACTCCGCGAATCCGCAGAGCCGGTACTGCCGTCCGGTCGCGATTTCGGACTCCGGACCGGTTTCTTCGAGCGCGAGCGTAACGCCCATACGCTCAAGCGTTTCGCGCGTTTTCGCAAGTCCGGCGCGGTTCGCGCCGGCGCACCGCACCGTAAGCTTGCGCGACGGCGCGATGTTTCGCAGAACGTATTCGCCGCGCACATAAATTCCGCTGCGCGCCAGAAACGCTGCGCAGACGTTGAAAACCGCGCCGCCCTCCGGCATAACGTCCGCGACGTACCGCCGCTGCCGGGTTCCGCGCGCCGCCGCCGCGCCGGAAACGATTATACTGCCGCGGTACAGCCTGTCGCCGGCGGTTTTTGTAACGCGCGCGCGCCGTCCGGAAAGCGGTGACTCGTCGGAGACGACCTCGCCGCGCGTGATTTCACAGTCGGTTTGCGCGACGCTGTTCGGGCGAAGCTCGGTCTCGCGCCCGTACGCAGTCCCGTCATACGGCGGGAAGTTCGCGCGAAGCTCGCGCAGTCCCGCGAGCGACGCAAGCTTCGCGCTCTTTGCGAGATACGCGGCAATCAGCAAAAACGTCGCGTTCGTGAGCGCAATGTGCGCGGGGTGCAGCGCGTGAACCTGGCGGAAAACGTACGTCAGCGCGGTCACGGCGACGGACGCGAAGAACGCCGCGACCACCGCGATTCGGAGAGGTTTCATCAGCTGTCGAACTCGTCAAGCTCGCAGTATTCGTCCCAGCCGAACGGCTCCGGCTCCGGGTCGCTTCCGAAGCCGAGATAGCGTTTGAGCGTACCCGCCCGCGCGACGTAGCGCACGATAAACGCCGCCGCGATTATACAGCACAGCATCTTACGCCTCCGGAACGATATGTATCGCGGTGCGCCGTCCGACTTCGACGGTAAGCGTCGCCGCCCCGTCCGCGTCCGCAGTGAACGCGCCCGCGCCGTACGCGTACCGCGCGCCCGGCTTTAGGCGTTCGATTCTGATTCCGGCGGCGACCGGCTCGCCGGAGGTCGTGAGCACGAGGTCGAGGTCGTCTCCGGAACTCGACGCTTTCGCAGGAATAACGTCCGGGAACGGACAGTCGGTCAGCACGGGACCCGTTTTGGAAGTCTCCGGCATACCGCGCAGAATAACGTCCGACCAGTAGCCTTTTTTAATCAGCCGCGCGAGCGCGATATAGGCGACTGTCAGCGAGTTTACGTCCTTAAACTTGAACGAGGTCGGGTCTTTGCTCTTCGCGAGGAACCGCGACTCGGCGACGCGCAGCGCGTCGTACACCGGAAGGTCGCCGTACTCCGCGGCGGTAAGCTCGAGCATCGCGATCTGCGTCGAGGGGTCGGGTTTCATCGTGAACATATTGAACATCATATCCCACGGCTGACCGTTCACCTGCGCCGCGCCGTCTGCGTCGATTGACAGCAGAGTCTTCCGCACGAGCGCGTAGCACCGTCTCGCGAGACCGGGGAATATCGCGGAAAAGTGCATATAGTTCTGAACGTCCGCGAGCGGCATATAGCCGATTTGCGACGAGGGCAGGTGCCGCAGTCCGTACTGATACTGCCGGCGCAGAGCCATAGTACCGTCGATTTCGATGAAGTCGGACTGCAGGTTGTCGTACAGTTCGTCCCAGAAGCCGGCGCAGTAGTCCGTGCCGTGGTCGCGGTCGTAGACGAGCATACCGAGCAGCGCGACGGAGTTGCAGGCGGGAAACGCGACGTGCGGTTCGCACGGAATGAGCATATACGGGTATTCGTGATTCTTATACTGCCGGTACAGTACGCCGAACACGCCCGCGGAGTTGTAGTCGTACGTCTCTTCCGGTTTGTCGGCGAACGGCTGAAAGCGAATCGAAGCCTCTTTCTCGTACTCGTCGTCGCCGTACTGGTCGCGGTATCCGGCGACGACCGGCATCATCCAGCCGGAGAGCATTACGTTTGCTTTGACAATCGGGTCGGGGTTGTTCGACAGGTATCCGACTTTCGCCTGCTTCGCCCAGTAGCCGCAGGTGCGCGGGTCGGAGTACGACTCGATAAGGAATCTGTGCGCTTTTTTGAGGTACCCCTCGAAGTTCGGCAGATACTTCGCGTGAAGCAGCATAAGCCCGTAACCGTACACCGAGAGCTGATAGCGGTAGTCGGCGAGTCCGAACAAATGCTCGAAGCCGTCGAAGTCGCCCTTCTCGCGCACGGTCGCCTCGAGCAGATACCGCGCGGCGAGCAGCTGCTCGTCGTCGAGTTCGTCCGCGCCGGGTTCTTTCGCCGTATCACCGCTCCGGACGCCGCCGCCGTTTTGCCGGAATTCCTTTTCTCCGACAATGCTGCGGTCGCCGGTCGCCGCGTCAAGCTCCGCAACCGCGTCGTCGAACAGCGGCAGACGCTCGTCGCGCGCCGCCGACATCTGCTTATACATACGGCGCACCTGAAGCTCGTACGGCACGAACAGCGCGAACGCGGTTCCGACCGCGGCGGCGTACCCCCACGGCGCGTAGCCGAAAGGCGCGAGACCGAACGCGGCGTAGTCCCACGAGTACCACCCGAACGCGAGCAGTCCGCCGGCTGCGCCGAGCGCCCAGAACCCGACGATTCCCATAAAGCTGCCGAGGAAGTCCTGAATCATCATTCCGCGCTTTTTCCAGAGCCAGAAGCAGATAAACAGTCCGATTGCGACCGTCACCGGCTCGCCGCAGGCAATGAAGCCGCCGCCCGGCACGACAAGCCCGAAGCCGACCGCGACGAGCTGCGGCGGCACCTTAAAGCTGACGAGCTTCAGCAGGTACAGCAGCCACAGCGCAAACGGCGCAAGCCCGATTACGCACAGCGCGGCGTGAATCAGGCGCGTACGCCGCCCGAGCGCGGTCATACGCTTTCCGTTGAAGCCGGACTGCGGTCCCGTTTCCCCGATGCGCGGGAGCGCGGCGAACCGCGAGGTGAGCAGTTCTACGTTAGTCATAACAGTACCGCCTTTTTTGCGTCTATTGTATCACACGGCGGCAAGAACCGCAATAATCAAGTTTGCGGCGAAAAGTGCCAGGAGCAGGGAGACTGTCTTAGAGATTGCTTTTTTCATTGCTGATTCCTCCAAATATTTGATATATCATAATAACATATGACGGGGGGGGGCGTGTCAAGGGGTTTTGCGAAATATGTTGAAATAATTTCAAAAACCGGGTATAATCACAGCACACAAACCACAATACGGAGGTACCGCCCTTGAAAACGCTCATCATCAACGGCTCGCCGCGCGTGAACGGCGACACCGCCGCGCTCGTCCGGGAGCTGCGCGCGCACCTTTCCGGCGAGGTCGCGGAGCTGTCGGCGTACCGCGCGAAGCTGTCGCCGTGCGTGGACTGCCGCGCCTGCGCGCGGGTCAAAGGCTGCGCTATCGACGACGATATGCGCGCAATCTACGGCGACGATTTCGACAATGCCGTTATCGCCTCGCCGGTGTACTATTCGACGCTGCCCGGGCAAATGATGAACATCGCGAGCCGGTTTCAGGTGCAGCGCAACGCGAAGTACGAGCTGAACGACCCGTTTGTACTGCGCCCGAAACGCGCGGGGCTGATTCTCGTAGGCGGCGGCAAGGGCAACGAAAACGGCGCGGTGCGTATGTCCGCGGTGCTGTTCCGAATGATGAACGCCTCCGGGTTCGGCGCGCACACCGTGCTGTCGATGAACACCGACACGGTTCCGGCGGCGGAGGACGAGACCGCGCTTGAGGGAGTGCGCAGTCTCGCCGTGTGGCTGAACGGGGGAGAGTAACCGCAAACGGCGTTACGGATAAGTACCGTAACGCCGCCGATGTATTATTATGCTGTTACTCTACACGTCCAGCCGCCGCTCGCGCACCGCGGTGACGACCGCCGGAATCAGTCCGGCGACCGCGAGCGCGGCGCAGACCCACACCTCCGGCAGGTCGCGCTTGCCGTTGAAAATTTCACCGAACACATAGTTCCAGTTTGAGGTTGCGTAGTTCACCGCGAGCGCGCCGAGCGCGGCGCAGCCGGCGGCGGCGGGCGCGGCCTTGAGCATCAGCGTCACGACGCTGTTCGAGTGCCGCGCGAGCACAAACGCGAGTCCCGCCGCGCCGGCGGCGACGGATACGGTCATTCCCGCGAGCAGGAGAAAATACTGCAAAAGCGTGAAATCCCACATATAAAACGACATAAGCGTACTCGTAATGCGGACTCCGAGATAGTCCGAAGCGTCGGTTTGCGTCAGAAACGCCGCGTAGCTCGCCGCGACGAGCGCGAGCGTCAGCGCGAACGCGGAGAAAAGCGCGGCTGCGGTCTGCGCGGTGAACACGCGCCGCCCCTTTTGCGACGAGTATTGCAGGGCGAACACTTTCCGCTGGCGGTCGGTGACTACGGCGGGCGCGGCGAGTATGACCGACGCGCCGACCGAGAATATCAGGACAACCATCGCAAACGCGGAGAACGTCGTAGTCAGATTGTACGGAATCAGATCCACCTCCGGTCTTGCGGCGAACGCCTCGGCGCGGCGGAGCTGCGCCGGGCGATAGCTGTTGCCGTTTTCGGATTCCGGGGAGACGTACCACGACACGGCGTATTCTTTGTCAAGCGGGTTGTAGTATTCCTCTACTGTGGTCAGGTTCATAAGCTTAAAGTACGGGCCGTTGAGGTCGTTAATCAGGAAACTCATCTCCTGCAACTCAGAAATCCACGGGTCGGGCAGATAGCCGGAGCCGTCCGGGTTCCGGACCGTGTGCTCTTCCCAGATTTCACCGCTGACGCGCTCATAGTCTTCAAGCGTTTCGACGCCGTACTCCGCGAAAACCGGATATTCGGCGATCAGTTCGGTAATTTCGCGCTCAAGTTCGGCTTTGCGCCCGGCAAAGTCGAAGTCGGCGTATTCCTCCGCGTCGAGCGTCGCGCCGTAACGGCGGAACATCTCGCTGACGTAGTAGCCGGTAGAGTAGTGTCCTTCGTTGTAGCTCGCAATCAGACCGTAGCTCAGCGCGAAATACGCGAGCGCGCCGAGCGCGGAGATTATAAGTACCGCTTTCAGGTTCCAGATTTTGCGGAGTTCGTAAAGAAATACTCTCATTTCAGGTCTCTCCTTTTGTAATATGCCGCGGCGGCGAGCGACAGCGCGGCGAGTACCGCGAGCGACAGAGCCGTCCCGGTCGTCTCAAAACGCAGATGGGTTATCATCGCGCCGCCGTCCGTGAACCAGGTTCCCGCGCCGAGAATCAGCCCCGGCGGAATCGACGCGAACGCGTACCGCGCTTCGCTTCCGACGGCGAACAGCGGCGCGGCGACGACGCTCGCCGCGAGTACGGCAATCGACGCGAGCGTCGCGCCGTATCCTCCGCGAATCGCCGCGCCGACCGCGAAGCCGAACAGCGCGAAGCACCAGGCGAGCGCGAGCGTCAGCCCGAGACTCGCCGCGATAAGCCCGCCGACGGTGAAGCTCCGGAGCGTAATCAGCGGCTTAATGCCGTTGTTGGTATTGCCCTGCACCGCGGTGTTGTACAAGCTCGACACGTTGTCGCCGAGTACCGACGCGTAGCCGAATTTGGCGAACGCGACCGCGAGCGTAACTGCGGTAAGCGCGGCGAGAAACACAGCCGACGCGATAAGCGCGGCGAGCAGCTTCGGCAGCAGAATCCGCCGTCCGGTTCGCGACGCGCAGACGATGCTCTCGGTGTTGCGCGTCTGTTCGTAGCCGGTTCCGAGCAGCGCGAAGAACAGCGCGGCGACGCACGACTCCGCCGCGATTGCGCCGAACAGCTGCTTAAACAGCAGCGTGTGGAGCGTGCGCGTGTTGACGCCGAAGTATTCGGACATACTGTCGTCCCGCGCGGCTTTTGCGTCGATTACCGGTTGCAGCTTCGCGTACTTTTCGCGGATATTCGCCTCGCTTCCGCCTGAAAGCGAGTACTCCCCGATGTACCGCTCGGCGATTTCCCGCGCGTCGAAGCCGTCGAAAACGTCGGCTTGCTCCGCGAGGTTCGCCGGCTCGTACTGCCAGACGTATGACGAAACCACGATAAACGTGTTTACGACGGCGCATATTATGAGAAACGCCGCAATCGCGGGCGTTAAGAGCAGCTTTTTGAGTTCATACAGGAACAGCATTATATTTCCTCCGCGCGCTGTTCTCGCCGTATAACAAGCCCTGCCGCCGCGAGTCCGAGCAGCATAAACGCGGCGGCGGTCAGAACCTCCGCAGCGTCGATTCGTCCGTTAAAGGGGTACGAAAATATCCAGTTGCGCTCCGACAGAGCGTGCATAACCGCGTACATAGCGATGAAGCCCGCCGCGGCTCCGACCGGCACGGCTTTCAGCAGCAGACTTACAATATCGGACGAAAATCTGCCGAGCACGAACGCGAAGCAAGCCGACCCGACGCACAGCGCGGCGGTCATTCCCGCGAGAACCGCGACGTATTCGCCGACCGTAATATTGTACAGGAAAAACGTCCCGCCGCAGAGCATCATATCGAAGCCGAGTAATTTCGCCGCGCCGCTTTGCGCGAAAAACAGCGCGTAGCTCGCGCAGATTGTCGCGGCGGCGATTGCGAGAGAGCTTACGGCGCAGGCGAAAAACTGCGTCCGGAAGACGCGCCGTCCGGTTTTTGACGGGTATTGCAGCGCGCGTACCCGCCGCGCCCTGTCCGTCGTGATAAACAGCGCGACCGGAAGCAGCGAGACGACCGCCGCGAAAACCGCGGTATATGCGGCGTAGGTTGAGAATTCGCTCGAAAAATGGTAGTCCAGCAGAGATTTTTCCGGCTGCGCGAGCAGCTTTTGCGCCCGCCGCGCCACGACCGGGCGTTCGTCGTATGTGTACGTTAACGCAACACCGTCGGTGCCGTAGTAGTACTCGACCGTATGCAGCTGTTGCAGCAGCATAATTGTGGGCACGTTGATATGATGTTGATTTTCGTCCTCCGCGCCGGGCGGAGTGTATGAAATTGCAACTGCTATTACGCCTAAATCGTAGTCAACTTCGGGCGGAAACACGGTTTGAAATCCTCTGCCTGTATCGGTCATATAGCTGTTGGTCAGTTCGCCTATGACCCGGTCGTAATCCTCGTAGCAGGTAATGCCGTACTTCGCGAACGTCGGCTCCGACGCGATGATTCCGTCAAGCACGGCGATTTGCTCCGCGATTTTGCCGGGTACGTCGAAGTCCTCGTACTCGGCGGGGGAGAGCGAATCGCCGTACCGCGTGTACATTTCGTACTGATATTCGCCGAACATACCGTACGAATGTTCGGAGTTGTACTGGTTTATCTCGAACCGGAGAATCGCGAAGTACGCGAGTGCGGCGAGCGCGCCGATTAACAGCAGAACCTTGAGATTCCAGAGCTTTTTAAGCTCGTACCAAAACAGCAGCATAGCTTACACCGCGTCGCGGTAGACGTACAGGAACACGTCTTCGAGGTTCGGCGCGGCGGCGGCTGCGACCGCGGAACAGTCCGACTCGCAGGCGAACCGGGTGATTGTGCGCCCGCCGTCCTGCCGCTCCGTAAGCGCGAGATACGGCGCGGTAATCGCCGCGAGGTTGTCCGTCTCGTACACTTTCCCGGCGAGCGAGTCGCATATCGCGGCGGGCGTGTCGTTCGTCATAAGTTTGTGGTCGCGGAACATAATGACGCGGCTCGCGATTGTCTCGATGTCGGACACGATGTGCGTCGAGAGTATGACGATACGGTCCTTCGACAGCGACGAAATCAGGTTGCGGAAACGCACGCGCTCCTTCGGGTCGAGTCCGGCGGTCGGCTCGTCGAGTATGAGAATCTGCGGGTCGTTAAGCATCGCCTGCGCGATTCCGACGCGCTGTATCATACCGCCGGAGAATTTGCGCATCTTCTTGTCGCGCACATCGGACAAGCCCACGACTTCGATAAGCTCGTCGATTTTGCGTCGCGCGGCGTCGCGCGGGACGCACTTGACCGCCGCGATATAGCGCAGAAACTCGCGCGGGGAATGACTGCGGTAGTAGCCGAAATCCTGCGGCAGATAGCCGATAACGCCGCGGTACCGCGCGTCGAGCTTCACGATTTCGTCGCCGTTCCAGAGTATTTCGCCCGAGGTCGGGAAGATGAGCGTCGTCAGCATTTTGATGAGCGTCGTCTTGCCCGCGCCGTTCGGCGAGAGCAGCGCGTAAACCCCGCCGGTGAACTCGAGACTGATTCCGTCGAGCGCGGTGAATTTGCCGTAGTTTTTCGTAACATTGTTAAGCGTCAGCATAGGGTAAAGCCTCCGTAAGCATAGATTTTAGTTGAAGTATGAGCGCGGCGATTCCCGCCGCGGCGGCGGCTGCGGACACGGCGTACGGTACGCCCGAGAGCAGGGTTTCCCACTCCGCGCCGTACCGCGCGGGCAGCGCGGTATTCGCGAAAAGCCACGCGGCTGCGAATACGGCGTTCACCCATCGCCGGCGCAGGTTCCGCATTACCGCGAGGCTTGCGGCGGCGCACACGAACAGCGAGCCGAGGCACAGCGTCAGCAGACGGACAAGCTCCGCGCCGGAGTTTGCGCTCACCGCGGTGACGGCGGCGCAGTAGACGACTCCCGCGAGCGAGTAGCAAGCGATGCGCAGCGCGGTGATTTGCCGCACCGTGTAGCGGCAGGTGCGCTTCAGTTCGTAGAGCGCGCCGGCGCGCTCCGCCGTCTCCGCGAACGCGGTAATCAGCAGGAACAGCGCGGGGGAGAGCGCGAACGCGACGGTGAAGTGCCGCTCCGTCGGAGTAATCAGCAGTACCGCGGCAATCGGCGCGAGCGTCAGTACAGCGAAGATTATCGAGTACGCCGTGTCCCAGAAGATGAAGCGCAGACCGAGTCCGCGCAGCATTTCGCGCGTGACGGCAGCCGCGCTCTTCGGTTTTACGAGTCCGCGCGAGAGGATAAGGTCGATGCTCGCGTCGCGTTCCCTGTCATTCATAGTCCGAAAACTCCTTTCTGAGTCTCGCAATCAGGCGGTAATACTTCGTTTTAACGCCGCTCTCCGGCAGACGGAGTATTTCCGCGATTTCGGCGAACGTCCGTTCGCCCCAGACGTGCAGCCGGAAAATCCTCTGCGTGTCCGGCGGCTCGTTCCCGACGTAGTCGCTGACGCGCGCCGCAAGCTCGCCTTCCGCGACGCGCTCCGTGAAGTCGCGCCCGTCAACCGGCTCGGTGTCCGCAAGCTCGAGCGGTTCCGCCGCGAGCGTTCTCCCGCGGGAGCGGTAGAAGTCGGTGAGCTTGTTCGCCGCAATCCGGTACAGCCACGTCCTGAGTCCGGCTTTGCGCGGGTCGTAGTGCCGGATTGTACGCAGAAAGCCGATGAACACCTCCTGCGTAATATCGAGCGCGGAGTCCCCGTCGGGCGACTGCCGCCGGACGAAGCGGAAAATCTCATCGTACCTGCCCCGCACGAGAGCGTCCGCCGCGCCGCGGTCTCCGAGCCGCTGCACTCTGCGGACCAGGCGTTTTTCTTCGCTGTCGTTCAACGCGTATCCTCCCGCAAAAAATCGGCTTCTGACGGTATATTCGTCAGAAGCCGCGAAATAGTTTCGGTTATTTTGAAATAATTTGAGAATATTTACGCAGACTCCAGCGCGGCGCGGAGTTCGTCCGCCTTGTCGAGCCGCTCCCAAGTCAGGTCGAGGTCGTTTCTGCCGAAGTGCCCGTATGCCGCGACGCGTTTGTACCCGGGCTTCAGCAGGTCGAGCCGGCTGATTATCGCTTTCGGGCGCAGGTCGAACACTTTCCCGATGACAGCCTCGATTTTGTCGTCCGGGTACCTGCCGGTGCCGAACGTCTCCACCGAAACGGACACGGGGTTCGCCACGCCGATCGCGTAAGCGAGCTGAATCTCGAGTTTGTCCGCCGCGCCCGCCGCGACAAGGTTTTTCGCGACCCAGCGCGCCGCGTAAGCCGCGGAGCGGTCAACCTTTGTCGGGTCTTTGCCGGAGAACGCGCCGCCGCCGTGATGTCCCGCGCCGCCGTAGGTGTCCACGATGATTTTGCGCCCGGTAAGACCGGAATCGCCGTTCGGACCGCCGACGACGAACCGCCCGGTCGGGTTGATGAAGTACTTCGTCCCCGCGTCAAGCAAGGCGGCGGGGAGAGCCGCCCGGATAACGTACTTGAGTATGTCCGCCGCGAGAGCTTCCTGCGTAACCTCCGGATTGTGCTGCGCGGACACGACCACCGCGTCAATGCGCGAAACGCGTCCGTCGCCGCCGAACTCGACCGTGACCTGCGTCTTGCCGTCCGGACGCAGATACGGCAGAACGCCGGTCTTGCGCACCTCCGCGAGCCTTTTCGCGAGCGCGTGCGCGTATGTAATCGCGGGCGGCAGATACTCCGGCGTTTCGTTCGTCGCGTAGCCGAAGATTATGCCCTGGTCGCCCGCGCCAATGTCGAGATTATCGCCGTCGCTCCGGGTTTCGAGCGCGTTGTCCACGCCCTGCGCGATGTCCGGCGACTGCTCGTCAATCGAGGTAAGCACGGCAATCGACTCCGAGGAGTAGCCCTGCGCGCCGTCGTTGTAGCCGATTTCGCGAATCGTGTCGCGCGCGATTTTCGCGATGTCAACGTACGCGCTCGTCGAAATCTCGCCGACGATGAGCGCGAGACCGGTCGCGACCGTAGTCTCCGCGGCGACGCGCGCGTTCGGGTCGAGCGCGAGCAGCGCGTCGAGTATCGCGTCGGAAATCTGGTCGGCGATTTTGTCGGGGTGTCCCTCCGTGACGGACTCCGAAGTGAAAAGTTTCTTGGACATTGTGTTCTCCTTATGTAATGTTTTGCTTAATTTAACTTTGCGGCACAACAATCGTCAGCGCGCCCGCGCTTATCCCGTCGTTGACCGTCTTGTAATTGTCGCGTGTCGCGTCGTCGTACTGCACGTCCGAAGCGTAGCCGATATAGACGAAAACACCGTCAGCGTCGTGCAGAATTTGGTGCGGCGTGTTTTGCCACGCGGCGCCGTTCATTACCGCTTCTTTTTCCGAGGTTCCGGTCGCGTTTATTACTCCGATGTACCCGTGAATCCCCGTATACTCAGGGCGCGGAATCGAGTAGACGAAAACACCGTCTTCCTTTTCCTCAAAACTGATAATCCCGCTCCACTCGGCGGGATATACGAGCGTTATGCCGAGCAAATCGCTTGTATACCGTTCAACGTAGCCCTCGGAGGACGGTGCGGACGGTTCCGCTGTCAATTCTGCTGTCGGGGACGGCGAAACCTCCGGCGAGGATTCCGCTGTCGGCGACGGCGAAGCGTCCGGCGAGGGCGAAACCTCGGTTTCCGTCTTGCCGCAAGCGAACAGCGCGAAGGCGAGCGTCAGCGAGAGGATCAGCGCGAGTGTGCGTTTGGTTGTTTTCATAGATTCTCCTCAAAATAATGTATTTCCTACATTGTACTACAAACCGACGAATTTGTAAACCGGAAGTTTCGCGCGGCTATTCCGCGCCGTTTTCCAGCAGGCAGACGACTGTCGTACCCTCGTTTTCGACGCTCGAGATCCGGACGCTGCCGCCGTGATACTCCGCGAGAGTGATTGCCGTGATTTTCTTCATAACGTCCTCCCTTAATGTGTGTTGTGCCGACTTGTTTTTGATTGCGGATTCATCATAAACCGCAACGGTAAAGAACAGATGTGAGGAATGTAAAATGTGTGTAAAGTTTGCGGCGGAGCGGAAATCCGGTTGAATCCAATACAACCGCGCGTAGTATTTACTTTTCCGCAGCCAGGTGTTACAATTCACTACGGTACCGACGGCGAAACGCGGTTTTGCCTCGCGAGCTAAAGCCGCAAACAAACTGTAATTACGAAAGTGAGTGACAAACAATGCACATAGCCGAAAACATCAAACGTCTGCGACGGGCGCGCGACATCACGCAAGACGACCTTGCGGAGCTTCTGTCCGTAACGCCGCAAGCCGTGT
>JAITNK010000095.1 GCA_031290515.1 Oscillospiraceae bacterium | reverse complement strand
TGCATTACACGGAACCCGAGCGTGGAAAGCGCGGCGGACAAATTCGACGTCGTCGTCGATTTCCCGATGCCCCCCTTCCCGTATATCGCTATCTGCTTGATCTTCTTCGCCATTGTTGTTTCCTTTCTGATTTGCGCTCCGGTTGCAACTAAAGAACGGGCATACGCCGGAGCGTGAACCGCGGCTCCATAGTCGTCCGAACCGAATATAAAACTTATAATATTTATATGTATTAAGATTATACTCCGCCGGAGCCTCGCTGTCAACCGGCAATTTGCACAGTGAAATAATAAAAATACGATTATTCTTGTGCGCAATTTATACTTGACATATATGCAAACTTAGGGTACAATAACAGCAAGCCATAGAAAACATATCGAAATACTATGCATAAACATATTGCGCACTGCATAGCATATACCGACAGGTCTGATTGGAACGCCAAAGGACGAAGCTCGCGCTTCGTCCTTTTATGCTACAGGCGGAATATCCGCAAGGGGAGGCGACGTATGAAACGTTTGCTGCTCAAAATCAATAACAAGCTTATGGGGACGTATCTTATCATTCTGTTCCTGCTCGTATGGCAGTTCGCGCCGGACCTCGGCTGGACGAATCCCACCTGGATTCCGCCGCTCACGACGGTGTTGTCGGAAGGAGCCGACCTCGGAGTCGCGAAAACGATTATACATATGTGTATAAGTCTGCGGCGAGTCGTTATCGGCTTTGCGGTTTCCGTCGCAGCCGGACTGCCGCTCGGGTTCATACTCGGCGGCGGCGTTCCGAAGCTCTCCTCATTCCTCAAGCCGCTCATATCGTTCTTGCAGCAGATACCGCCGTATATACTCTACCCGCTGTTTCTGCTCGTATTCGGACCCGGCGAAAAGGGCATACACCTCGTAATATTCTGGTCGGTCTTTTTCCCGATACTGAATACGGTCATACAGGGAGTCGGCGAGCTTGACGCGAAGCTGCTCCGAGCCGCGAGGGCGATGAGTGCGAACGGATTTGAGGTGTTTTTCAAAGTGGTGCTGCCCGCCGTGTTCCCGAGTCTTATGCGCGGTATGCGGAGCGGGCTGACTATGGGCTTCCTGATGCTTATCGGCGCGGAGAGTATGGGCGCGGACTCCGGCATCGGCTGGATGATACATAACGCGCAGGGACTCGGCTGGATACCGCGCATCTACCTCGGCGCGCTGATTGTCTGCGTCGTCGGTTTCCTGTTAAACTATCTGCTCGGAGTAATCGAGCGCGTGTTCGTGGACTGGAAGCCGGTCGCGGACAGCGCGGCGCAATAGAAAGGCGGTGTAAACTTGAACGCTACCGTACGCAAAACGCTGAACTTCCTGCGGCGGCTGGTCGTCGCCGCGATACCGATACTGCTGTTCTTCGCGCTGTGGGAATACGGCGTGCGGTTCCTGCCGAAAGGCGTTATCGCTCCGCCGAGCCGCATATTCAAGGCGATGTTTGCGGAGTTTATCCGCACGGTTCCCGCGCCGAACACGGCGAATCTCACGATTCTCGGGCATATGGCGAAGAGCCTTAACCGCGTCCTGCGGGGGTACGCTCTCGCGCTCGTCTGCGGACTGACGCTCGGTTTCCTGCTCGGCACATACTTCCGCCCGCTCGAGCGGCTGATGCTTCCGTTTTTCCGCGTGTGCGAGAAGCTGAACCCGTTTGCGATCATACCCGTCTTTATGATTATCTTCGGTATCTATGACAAAGAGAAAGTCGCAATCGTGTTCTGGGCGGCGTTCTGGCCGGTACTGTTCAACACGCAGGAGGGCGCGAAAAACGTCGATTCGCAGCTCGTCCGCGCCGCCCGGAGTATGGGCGCGTCAAAGTTCAAGCTGTTCACCGGAGTAATCGTGCCGTACACTCTGCCGAGCATATTCACGGGACTCCGGCTCGCGACGCGCGTCGCGTTCTTTATGATAATCGCGTCGGAGGTTATCGGCGCGACGAGCGGACTCGGCTGGTACTACGCGCAGCAGGGCGCGACGCACAATCTCGAACTGCGTTACGGCACGATACTTTTCATAACGCTGCTCGCTATAATATTCAACGCGGTTTTCGGCGGACTCGAAAAGCGTTCGCTCAGGTGGAAGGAGGCCTTGCTCGTATGAAAAAGAAAATCCTCACGCTCGCCGTCATAGCCGTGCTTATCGCCGCAGTATTTATCGGCGCGTCGTTCGGCAATACGAAAAAGACAATCAAAAACCCGGCTATGCAGAAGCTGCTTGACCAGTACGCACAGCAGCAGACCGCGCCTTAACAGTCAATGACTCCGCAGCGAGAGTTGAAATATACGCAAAAAATCAAAAAACAAGGAGAAAGTCAATGAAACAGGTAAAAAAAGGAAGCTCGTTCCTAAAAGTTCTCGCACTCGTTCTCGCACTCACGTTCGCTCTCGCTGCCTGCTCTAAATCAGGCGACGGCACGAGCCCCACTCCGGTAGGGTCTCCCGGAACCGGCGAACCCGGCACTCCGGCAGGAAACGAACCCGGCACTCCCGCGGAGCTGATCACACTCAAAACGACCACCAAGAAAGACTGCTCGTCCACGCCCTGGGTTCTCGGCGAAGTTCTCGGCATCTTCGAGAAGCACGGTATCCAGATTGAGTACACCGGCGAAATCGCATCCGGAGGCGACGCGCTCGCCGCCATACTTAACGGTACGAACGACATCGGGGGCGGTTTCCCGAACTCTATCGCGACGTACATTGCCGCGGGCAGCCCAATCAAGGGCGTCGTCCTGAACCAGGTTGACCCTCCGGCGGGTTCCGACGTTGACCCGAAGTACCGCCATATGCGGTTCTATGTGTCGAAAAGCTCGGGAATCACCTCGCTCGCCGACCTCGCAAACTATACGGGACCCATCACGATAAGCGGACGCGCGCCGAGCTGCTCGTCGTTCATACCGTCGCAGATTTTCAAGAACAACGGGCTTGACGCGAGCCGTCTCGAATTCGTTCCTATGGACAGCGACACGGCTTCGCTCCAGGCGGTGCAGCGCGGCGACCTCGTAATCGCCGGAATCCACCCGCCGTTCTACTATCTCGCGGACGGCGAATCCGACCTCGTGCTGCTTGCCGACTCCGCCGATACCGGGCTCGGAGCCGCGTCGGGTACGACGCTGTTCTACTTCACCGAAGAATTCATCGCGAATAACCCCGACACGGTTCAGCGTTTCGTTGACGCAATCAAGGAAGCGCAGCTGTACGCCCTGGAACACCCGGACGAGGCTATCGCTCTGACCGGCGCGTACATCGAAAAGGAAATCAACGCGGTGCACTACTTCTACACCGGAGAGGATCCGTTCCCCGTCGAGCTGTTCCAGCCGTGGATTGACGACCTTGTCGATAACGGCGCGCTCACTCCCGGGCAGATAAAGCCCGAAGATTTGTTTACGCTGCAGTTCGTCGGCAGCAACGGTTAGACTGTTTCCGTCCGCGCACCGGGGTTAATAACCCCGGTGCGCGCAGGGAATTTTGAAAGGAAAAGCATATGACCGGTGTGGAAGCGGCGGCGGAAACGTCTGTGCCGAAGATCGAAATAGTCGGGCTGTCCCGCGCTTTCGGCAAGAAAGGCTCGAAGGAAAAATTCTACGCGATTCAGGATTTCAACCTCAGCATACGGCAGGGCGAGTTTGTGACCGTCGTAGGTCCGTCGGGCTGCGGAAAGTCAACGCTGCTCGACCTGCTCGTCGGACTGTCGAAGCCGGACGGAGGTTCGATTCTCGTTGACGGCAAGGCGATTACGGGACCCGCGCTCGACCGCGGAATCGTGCTTCAGGGGTACGCGCTGTTCCCGTGGCGGACGGTGCGGAAAAACATCGAGTTCGGACTTGAAATCAAAGGCGTGAAGCGCGGCGAACGCGCAGAGCTTGTGCGGCATTATGTAAAACTTGTCGAGCTTGAGGGTTTCGAGAACCATTATCCGTACGAACTGTCCGGCGGTATGCAGCAGCGCGTCGCGATCGCCCGCGCTCTCGCCTACGACCCGGAGGTGCTGCTTATGGACGAACCGTTCGCGGCGGTTGACGCGCAGACGCGCGAAACTATGCAGGACGAACTGCTCTCGATTTGGGAGAAAACCGGCAAAACCGTCGTGTTCGTGACGCACAGCATCGAGGAAGCCGTAGGACTCGCCGACCGCGTCGCCGTTATGTCGAAAAACCCGGGACGCGTCAAGGCGGTCATAGACGTCGGACTGCCGCGTCCGCGGCGGGTGTCGGACGTCCGCAATACAATCGACTTTAACGTCATAACGTCGCGCGTGTGGGAACTGCTGCAAAACAAGGAACCGCTTCCGGAGCGCGAGATTCCGCAGACGAACGTCGAGGAAGCAATCCACGACGATGCTATTATATAGAAAGCGGGGGCTTCAAGGTGGCGGAGCGGAATAACGCGGTACGGAAAGACGAACCGGTCGCAGGCGAACTTGACGAAGTAATCGCGCCGGAAGATTTGGAGCGTGTGCTTCGGCTTCTGCGCGAGGTTAAGTTCGGCACGGTGACGCTCGTGATACAGGACGGCAGAGTCGTGCAGATTGATAAGCTCGAAAAAATCCGGCTGAAATAGGCAAGCCTCCGGCAAAGGCGCGTCACGACCGCCGTTTTGCCGGAATTGAGCGACGGGAGGCTTCATTCCGACCGAGCGGATAATACCGAAATTTCACCGAAAGGAATATATATGTCAACATCAACATTTATCGAACGCTCGAAATTCACGTGCGCGCTCGGCGGCGCGCTTACGACGCTCGCGGGGCTTCCGCGGACGGTTCCGATTGTCCACGCGTCCGGCGGCTGCGCCGGAGCACTCTCGGGTGCGTACAACGTAGCTGCGGGATACCGCGGCGTCGGCTACTGCGGAGGAGGTATGATACCGACTTCAAACATCGCGGAGAACAATATCGTTTTCGGCGGCGAGGAGAGACTCGAGGAGCAGATAGAAAACACTCTCGTCGCTCTCGACGCGGATTTGTACGTCGTCCTTACCGGCTGTCAGGTTGAGATTATCGGCGACGACGCCGTTTCAGTCGCGCGGAGATTCCGCGGCGACAACGTCATCGGCGTTTCTACGCCGGGCTTTCTGGGAAACACATTCAAAGGCTATGACGAGGTTCTCACCGCAATCGTCGGAGAGCTGATTGTCCCTGTCGCGAACAAAGACCCGCTGACCGTCAATCTCTTCGGCGTAGTCCCGGGACACGACGTGTTCTTCCGCGGCAACCTCGACGAACTTACGCGCCTGCTCGCAAGAGTCGGGATTCACACCAACACTTTCTTCGGCACGGGAGAGAGTATAGACAGAATCCGCGGATACGGCGACGCGTCGCTCTCAATCGTACTCTCTCCGGCGGCGGGTGAAAAACCCGCGCGCAAATTTGAAGAGGTTCACGGTACGCCTTTCGTACTCGACGAACTTCCGATCGGACCTACGGCGACGGCGGAGTTTCTCCGGCGTATCGGCGGAAAACTCGGCGTCGCGCCCGCGCTTATCGAGACAGTCATCGCGGACGAGAGCGGATACTACTATTCGTATTTCGAGCGTATCGTCGATATTTATTCGGACGTTGACTTTCAGCGGTACGCAATCGTGTCCGCCGACAGTTACTACGCGCACACGCTGACGCGGTTTCTCGCGAACGACCTCGGCTGGATTCCGCACCTGACGGCGATAAACGACCTGTTCGACGACGATGAGCGCGCGGAATATCTCAAACGCTTTGACGACATCAACTCGGAGACGAAACCTGTCGTAGTGTTCGAGACGAACGCCGGACAGCTGCTCAAACACGTCAGAAACAGTTGGGCGCGCAATAAAAACGAGAAGTATTACGACGCGCTCAGTCCGGCGTATGTCGTCGGAACCGGTATCGAGCGCGGACTCGCCGAAAAGCTCGGGGCGGGATTTCTCGCCGTCGCGTTTCCCGTGTCGAACCGCGTGATACTGCACAAGGCGATTACCGGATTTTCCGGCGCGCTTACGCTTGTCGAGGATTTAATAACAAATCTCGTCGCGGCGAGATAGGAGGAGTGGCATAATGTCAAAATACTCAGAGGAATTAACCTACAGCTTTACGGGACAGGTCGCGCCGCCGGTGCGCGAAACGCGAATCGGAGTCTGCGCGGCGTACTGCGGCGAATGTTCGGAGCTTATCTCCGACGTTCAGAGCGGCTGCGCGCAGCTGCAGGAACGCAAATTCGCCCAGTCCGGCGGTTGTCAGCTCGGACTCGCCGTCGGTATCGTGTCGAGTCTCACGAACGTCGTGGTCATCATACATTCGCCGCTCGGCTGCTGCTCCGGGTTCGTCGGCTCCGGCGGACTTCGGAAAACTATGCGCGCATCAAAAGGCAAGCGGGACGAAGATTTCGTCTGGATTCACACAAACCTCGACGAGATGGACGTCGTCTCCGGCGGTATCCCCAAACTGCGCGACGCGATACTCTACGCCGAGCGCGAGTATCACCCCGACGCGATAGTTATCGCGAACAGCTGCGTTCCGGGTATAATCGGCGACGACATTGACAGTCTCGTGAGCGAACTTGACGGAAGACTTTCGGCGCGGCTCGTCCCGGTTCACTGCGAGGGCTTCAAAAGCCGGTATGTCGCGTCGGGTTACGATTCGGCGTATCACGGCGTCCTGCGCCACCTTATCGACCCGCTCGTGAAGTATGAGAAAGCGGTGCCGGACGAAAATCAGGAACTGCGCGACCGGCTGCGGTATTCGCGCGTCGTGAATATCCTCAACGTCGGCTCGAACTCCAACGGCGACGAAGTTGAACTTTCGCGCCTCGTCTCCGCACTCGGACTCGAGCCGCGGGTTATCCCGCTTCACACGTCTCTCGACGATTTGGCGAGACTCCGCGAAGCCGCTCTCAACGTCTCGATCTGCGCGACGCACGACGACTATCTGCTCGGACACCTCAAAGAGCGGTTCGGCACGCCGTATATCATCGACACTCTGCCTATCGGTATCACATCGACAAGCCGGTGGCTGCGGCTTATCGCCGAGTTCTTCCACCTCGAAGCGGAGGCGGAGCGTCTTATCGAGCTTGAAACCGCGGATTTGCGCGAAGCTCTGAAACCGTTCCGCAAAGTTCTCGAAGGGAAGAAAATCTTCGTCGGCGGCGGCGAGACGCGCATTATCACGACCGCGGAGTTTTTCGCGAAAGAGCTCGGGATGAAGCTCGTCGGAATCAAGGCGCACAACATCGACCGTTTCGTCGAGGAAATCGGACCCGACCTGCTCGGCGACGAACTTCACGTCAACGTCGCGGCGGGACAGCCGGCGGAAGAACTCGCGGTTCTGACACAGCTTAAACCCGACTTATACTGCGGACACTCCGGCGCAAACGGCTGGGTTTCCCGCATAGGCATACCGAACCTGCCGCTGTTCGGTCAGGCTCTCAACTATATGGGTTACGGCGGCGCGTACGAGCTTGCGCGTAAAGCGGTGAAAGCTCTCAAAAACACGAATTTCGTAAAGAACGTGTCGAACAACGTCAGTCTGCCGCTTCGCGACTCCTGGCTTGAGCGCGACACAAAACTCAACATCAAGGAGGCGGCAGCCGTATGAGCGCGATTATCGTAGACAACCTGACGCAACTGATCGGAAACACTCCGATTCTGCGCCCGAAAGCGTTCGCGAAGCTCGCGGGCGTCGGGGAAGCCGATCTGCTGTTAAAGCTCGAATACTTTAACCCGCTCGGCAGCGTCAAGGACCGCATCGCCTACGCGATGGTCAAGGACGCGGAGGAACGCGGTAAGCTACCGCCGGGCAGCGTCATTATAGAGCCGTCAAGCGGCAATACCGGAGTCGGTCTGGCGTTCGTGGCGGCGGCGCGCGGATATAAAATCATCGTCGTTATGCCGGACACAATGTCAAAAGAACGCCGCGCGCTCGTCACCGCGCTCGGCGCGGAGCTTGTGCTGACTCCCGGCGCGGCGGGTATGAAAGGCGCGATCCGCAAGGCGGAGGAGCTTCTCGCGCAGACTCCCAAAGGCATAATCCTGCAACAGTTCACGAACCCGGCGAACCCGAAGATTCACCGCGAGACCACGGGTCCCGAGATTTGGGACGCGACGGAGGGCAAGGTAGATATTCTCGTCGGCGGCGTAGGCACCGGCGGAACGATTACGGGCGCGGGGCTTTACCTGCGCGACCAGAAACCGTCCGTCGAAATCGTCGCGGTGGAGCCGAGCGCGTCCCCCGTACTGTCGGGCGGCAACCCGTCGCCGCACAAGATTCAGGGAATCGGCGCGGGTTTCGTACCCGGCGTACTCGACCTCGACCTCGTGACCGAGATTTACAAGGTGCTCGACGACGAGGCTATCGATACGGCGCGTACTCTTGCCGAGACGGAGGGATTGCTCGTAGGCATTTCGTCCGGAGCGGCGGCGTTCGCGGCGGCGCGTATCGCGCGCCGTCCCGAAAACGCGGGCAAAACCGTCGTCGCGATTCTGCCGGACACGGGCGAACGCTATCTCTCAACCGGAGTATTTGACGCACGCGACGAGAAATCGCGCATCTGGTACTCGTAATGAGCCGTTACCGCGTCGCGGTCGGTACAACCGACGGCATTGAAATCACCGAGCATTTCGGGCGCGCGGAGTCGTTCTGGATTTATGAAATCGACCGCGAAACCGACGAAATCGCAATCGCCGATAAGCGGATTTTCGCTCCGAAAGAGGGAGCGTGCGGCGACGAGTCGGAAACTCCGGCGCACGACGGCGGCAGCGAGAGGTTCGCCGCAGTGAGCGACTGCAACATCGTACTTGTCGCGCAGATAGGGTTCCGTTCGCAGAAAACGCTGACGCTGAAGCAGATAGTGCCGCTTGAGCGCACCGGAGACGTGTCCGACGCGCTTGCGCGCGTAGCGAAGTCTTACAAACGCCGCGGCACCGGAACACGTTCCGGCACCGGCGAATAGCAGCGCAAAGCCCGCTTCACGGCGGGCTTTCGGGCGCGCGAATGATGAGTATCCGCACCGGGTACTCATCATTTCGTTTTTCCCGCCGCGCGAACCAGGACAAGCCGTCCGGACGGCGTTTTGGACTGTCAGCAAAGCGGAGTGCTGTGAGAACTTTTAATCATCGAATCGCAAACTTTTTGTGAATACGCAAATGCGCTTGACACAGACAGTTTTTTATGCTATAAACTAAATAACAATTTTATGAGGAGACGTTATGCAGAAAAAAGCTTTAGTAATCATAGATATTCAAAATGACATAACAAAGAATTATAAGGATATTATTGACAATATCAATAACGCCGTTGACTGGGCAGTCAATCATAATATTCCTGTTATTTATATAAGGCACGAAAATTTATCAGCCGGCACGAGGACGCTCAAACCCGGTACTTTCGGGGCTGAACTGGCTTCGGACTTGAAAATAGTATCAAAAAATGTTTTTACAAAATACAAGAGCAACGCGTTAAGCAGCGAAGAATTTGCCGCTTTTATCGGCGCAAATGAGATATGTGATTTCTACATAGCGGGGGCGGACGCTGCCGTTTGCGTTAAATCAACCTGTTATAATTTGCTTAAAGCAAATTATAACGTTACTGTCTTATCAGACTGTATTACCAGTTGGGATAAGAAGAATATTCCCGAAATGATACAGTATTATGAAAGTAAAGGCAGTAAAATAATTAGTTCAAGCGACCTGCCGGGCGTTTCTGCGTTTGACTGATTTATTTTACCCGCAGGGAAGGGGAAATTGACCTCTTTCCCCGCCACTATCCTTTATTATGGGAATTCCCGGGGAGTCTTACCGCTTCGGGATAAAAGACGACGCGATTGCAGTGCTTAATGAGAAGCGCAGGGAGAAAATAAAATGAGTGAACTCAGCGATTTCAGCGGCTTCGTGCAAATCCTGCTTGCCGCCGGATTTTCGGTTGGCGGCGGCAACGACGAGGGCATCTACGCTGTCGTTGACTACGGCTGGAACAATACGCCGCCCGGTTCGCCGGTTGTCTGGCACACGGGCGACCCCGAAACCGACCCGTGGGAGTGGCGGATCCGCGTGCTGAACGAACGCGACGACGTCGCCTATTCCAAGTGTTTCTTTAAGAAGTCAGGCTACATCACGCGGGAGTTTTACCCGTGCTTTCTCGCGCTGCGCCGCGGCGACCCGAACCGTGCTGGCAGCCGCGAGTTTGAGGACGAGTACGCGGACGGACGGATAAGCCGCTACGCCAAGCGGATTTACGACGTTATCCGGGAGTACGGCGATTTGCCGCTGCACGAGATTAAGACGCTCGGCGGCTTCGGACGCGAGGAGAAGAGCAAGTTTGACTCCGCGCTGACAGAGCTGCAAATGCGGCTGTATCTCACGATTTGCGGGACGCGCAGCAAAGTAAAC
>JAITNK010000025.1 GCA_031290515.1 Oscillospiraceae bacterium | reverse complement strand
GCGGACAGTTACGCGGACGGCTCCGCGCCCGCAGGCGCGTACCCCGCGCGGGCTTCGCCCGCGCATGAGCGACGGGAGGCTCTGCCGACCGAGCGGTTAATTGTACTGCGCGAAAAAGTTCAGGAAGTTCTGTCCGAGAACTTCCTCCGTCAGCTTGTCCGGCAGCCCGAGCGAACGTATGACGCGCAGCTCGTCCTCGTGGTCCCACATCGGGAAATCAACGCCGAAGAAAATGTGCGACGGGTCGAACACCGCGAACGCCTTTTTCATCGCGTCCGTCCCGGTGAAACCGTACGTCGAGGACGTGTCAAAATACACGTTTTTGTACCCGCGGAACACCCCGCGCGCGTAGTCCCACATACTCCAGCCGCCGAAGTGCGCGGCGACGACGTTCATTTTCGGGTACAGCCGCGCGATTTTCGCGACGCGGTCGGGGTGTGAATACGGATAGCGGTAGTCGCCCGAGTGCGTGACGACGAACATTCCGAGCGATTCGAGACAGCCGAATACCGGCAGCATTTTTTCGTCGTCAATGCAGAACTTCTGAAAGTCCGGGTGCAGTTTTATCCCGCGGATTCCCGCGTCGTAGAGCCTGCCAAGCTCGTTTTCAAAGTTTTCATAGTCCTTGTGCATCGTTCCCGCGCCGAAAAACTCCGGGTGCAGCCCGCACTGCTCGATTATGAAGTCGTTTATGCGCTCGACCTGGCGCGTCGTCGTCGCGGCGGAAAACACAACGTACCCCGTAAGTCCCGCGCGTCTCCCGGATTCGAGCAGCTCGTCAACGCTCGCGTTGTGGCACATCGGGCGCAGATAAAAGTCGCCGATTGCGCGGGTCGAAACGGGTTCGATTTTCGGAGGGAATATGTGCGCGTGAGTATCGATTATCTGCATTGTTACCTCAGGGCGGAGACCGCCCGCTCCGCAATTGTTTTAAGCGCGTCCTCCGCGACTCCGAACACAATCGCGGCGAGCTGCACCGTACTCTCGCAGCCGAGCGCGGCGACGCCCGGTTCCGTGTCCGGCTCGGTGAGCGAAAATGTTGTGACGCGCCGCGAAGTCACCGCCGCCTTGACGTGTCCTATGATTCCGCCGAGCGCGCCGATTTGTCTGCCGAACCGCGACAGTTCTTCCGTCATCAGCGCGGAGAGCCGTTCCTCCGGCTGACGCGAGACGAACCCGACCGAAGCGATGACCGCGCCGTCGTGCGTCGTTACTTCAACTTCGCCGTCAGTGTGTTCGTGTTCTTCGTGACCGTGCGTATGCGTATGTTCGTCGTGCGCGTGTTCGTGATTATGGCTCATAGCCCGCACCCCGTCGCGGTCTCCCAGACTTCGTCCGCGATTCCATCCGCCGCCGAAACCCGGAACAGCGGTATCGCGCCGTTCAGCGTTCCGATTTGCGCTTCCGCGCCGGCGACCGCGTCCGGCGAAGCCGCGTCGCACTTGTTGAGCAGCACCGCGTCCGCGCTTTCGAGCTGTCCCGCGAGCAGTACGTTCATCGCGCGGTAAAGCCGCTTCCACCGCACCGCGTCCGCGATTACGAGTATGCGCGGCTCGAGTCCGAGCGCGGAGCCGAGGTTCGCGCGAATCTCGCGCGGGTACGCGATTCCGGTCGTCTCGATTATCAGCCATTCCGGGTCGTATTCGCGCAGTATGCGCTGCGCCGCAACCGTAAGTTCACCCGACGCGGTACAGCAGACGCAGCCGGCGAACAGATTCGTGACGTTCAGTCCGGCGGCGGCGACCGTCTTGTCGTCCACACCGACCTCGCCGATTTCATTTTCGAGAATCATAACTGCGTTCTCCCGCTTCTCGCAGCGGTTTACGAGAAACCGCGCGAGCGACAGCAACGCCGTCGTTTTGCCGCTTCCGAGGAATCCGCCGAGCACAATTATTTTCAATGTTTGTAAAACTCCGCGCCGTACCGCGTGACCTCGTCCATAAGTATCGCGTTGCGGCGGGCGGACTCCGCGTCGCCTGCCGCGCCGAGGAAGCCGCCGAACCACGCGTACCCGCCGCCTGGCGCGAGCTTATCAATCGAATCGCGCGCCGACTGGCGAATCTCCTCCTCGGTAACGTCCGGCTCGAGCAGTCTGCCGCGCGCGTCCCACCCTCCGGCGAGGAAAATATTTTTCTCCGCCTTGACTTTTGCGAGGTCGTTGCTCGTCTGCGCCGGCTCCCAGAGCGTAATTCCGAGCTCGGTGAATATATCGGCGAAGCACTCCGACTTGCCGCAGTTGTGCATCGTCTGCGGCAGTCCGCGCTCGCGTCCGAGGTCGGAGTAACGCTTGTGGTGCGGCAGCAGGAACTCGCGGTACATTGCGGGCGAGATGAACGGAGCCGCCCACGCCGCCGTGTCGTCCATATGCGTCAGCACGTCGGGCTTCATAACGTCGATATAGCCCTCGATTACCGTCTGGTAGAAGTCCGCGACATAGCCGAGCAGCTCGTGTACCGAGTCCGGTTCCTCCGCCATAGCCATCATCGCGTTCTCGAAGCCCATAAACGACACAAACGTCTGAAAATATCCGAAGTGCGGCGCGAACGCGCAGGCGGTAAGCCCGCGGTTGATACCCATACGTTTCAGGTCGGCGTCCGCGGCGCGTTCCCAGTCGATACCCGACGTGTCCGGAGCCTTTATGACCTCGCGCCACTTCGTAACGTCGCGCAGGATAAAGTTGTTCGGCTCCGGAATCAGACCGCCCGCGGTTTCGGCGGTCGGCACCCAGTTAACTCCCCAGCAGTCGTGTCCGCCGGCGTTGACGCGGTGCGGATTGATAATCGCCGGCTCGATAATCATCGTCGCCGGCTCGTCCGCGCCGACCTTGAAGTAGTTGTACTGCGGCACGCGCTCCGGGACTTCGCCGCGCATCATACGCAGATAGTTTTCCTTATCGCTCAGCGTTGGCATAATCGAACCTCCGTTTATGTTTCTATGTTACCGCATTATAGCATATCGGCAGCGTAAAATCAAATGCAATAAAACGACAATCAAGCCGCACGATAAGTGCGGCGTTTGACTATTTATTTTTATAGCGGCAAGCGTTCCGGAAAACTCCCGAAACGCTTGCAGTTTAACGTTATTTCCCGCTTACCGAACTACATCAGCGGCTCCATCGAGAGTACCGGGTGTCCCTTTTCAGTCAGGAACGCGAGCAGCGCCTCCGGGTCTTCCTCGACCACGCTCTCGTCCGCAATCATATCGGCGAACCCGTCGATACCGTACAAATCCTTCGCCGTCGCGTTGAGCTTGTCGCGCACCTGCTCTTTGAGGTCTTTCGGGAGCCACACAATACGCGCGATTCCGCCCTCCGCCTTGAGGAACTTTTTCGACGCGATAAAGTGCTTGCCGTGTCCCATAAATCCGGGGGTCTGAACGCCTCCGCCGGTCATCGACGCCATTTCCGAGAACGTCATTCCGAGCGGGGTCATACCCATATGCTCGCGGTTGACAATCGACACGCCGTTCGACAGCGGCTCGATTCCGCAGATACACTCGAAGCAGCCGCAGGATGTCATCGGGTCCTGCAGTATCGAGTACAGCGTCACGTTAGTGAGCGCGCCGTGGCTGTACTTCGCGACGGATTCGTTGATGTCCTCATACGCGCCGAGATTTTCGTCGATTACGTTTTTCTTGGTGACAAGCTGGCACGGACCGTTCGGGTCAAGCTCGTTCGTCGCTTTCGCGTCGAGCCACGAGACCGCGCCGCAGAGTCCGAGACGCTCCGGCGTGACTACGCAGACGTGCGACGGGGAAAAGCTCTGACACATAATGCAGTTGTAGAAAACTTCGACCGACTCGTCCGTGAGGTTTTTGAGACGCTCGTCGCGCGCGTCGTAGGACTTGTTCGCCTCGGCGCGGAGAGCCTTCAGCTTCGCGGGGTCGGTCACAAGCGTAATCTGAACCTTGTCGATAACCGCGTCGTAATCGCTTTTCAGCTTCGCGTACAGCACCTCGCCGAAATGGCGGACGCGGAAACCCGCGTCGTACGCGGTGTTCGACAGGCGGACGCGAATCATATCGCGCTGTCCGGTGTGCATAACGCCTTCGATACAGTTGAGGAACGCGTGGAACTTGCGCTCGAGCACCGGCTCGAAGTCCGACTGCATATTCTTTCCGGCGACCTCGACGATTGTGCCGAGCTGCATTTTGCCCCCGACCTCGACCGCGTCAATGTCCGGTCCGTCAACAACTATCTTGTGATCCTCAACGTCCGCAAGGTCGCGCATACGCACAAGCTCGAAGCAGTCGGTCGTCGCGCCGTCTATGTCCACGCGCATTTCCTTGCGGCGGATAATCTCTCCCTCAAACGCGGACGAGAACGCCACCGGAATGTCTATGTTCGTGACTTTAATCTTAATGTCGCGCGCTTCGAGCGACGTTTCGATGAAGTCTTTCGTGTTTTTCTGGATAATCAGCGACTTCGGGACGACCCAGATGTCGTTCTCGTCGTCGGTGATTACCGGGAAGCCCATCGCGATTGCGCCGCCGCCGCAGGCGACCGTAATGTCCGGCACCGGCGCGAAAGCGTTGACAAACGCGAAAATGCGGTGGAACGAGTATTCGTTGAACTCCTCCCAGTCGCCCGGCTGAACCGCGCCGAAAATCATCGCCGCGCGGACGACGAGCGAGATAATGTGTCCGACGCTCCAAATGTCCTCCCCGACAGGGACGACGCGCACCGGGAAGCCGAGTCCGACGCCGCCTCCGATTGCCTGGTCGATGATTCCGCCGATCAGAAACGCGAAGATACCGCGCGACTGATAGCCCTTGATAAGCTCGACGGCTTCCTCCTGCGAGGGTGCGGGTCCTATGATAACGACGAAACCGGGAATGTCCCGCGTGACGAGCGGAACGCCGAGTTCGCGAACCTCCGCGTCGGAGAAGTGCCCGTGATACTTCGTACCCTCGTAGGGAGCGGCATTTCTCGCGTACTTCGCGGCTTCGATAATCTCGGCGGCGATTGCGGTTCCGATACCCGACGAAAACGCGTCCTTAAGACGCTGGTTCGAGGTCATTTTCGACTTGACCTCCGTGAGAGCTTCGCGCAGTTCGCCGAGCGTCGTAACCTTGCGCCCGAGATAGGCGTAAATGCACGACAGGTGATACGCCGTGTCCGGCATCTTCATCGGCGCGGACTCGCCCAGCTCCGCGATTACGGCGGAAACCTCAGACTCCGCCTTGGCGTACATCTCCGCCGCGCCGTCAAACACGCGATTGAAAAGCAGTTTCATTTATTATAACCTCCGGATATTTTACTCTGTTTATGTACGGCGGACGCCCGCCGGTGTTGTTATTCGTCGAGTTTCGATTTGATTGCGCGGCAGTCCTCTACCGCCGTTCCGCCGACGTCGTACGGGCTTACGCCGCGCTTGTCGGCTTCGAGAATATCCTGCGACCAGCGAATTACGCCGAGGAAATCGTTTTCCGGAACCCGCTCTCGGATATATGTCTCGTCGTCCGCGCTCCTGACCTTGCTTCCGACAACTTTCACGTCGTTAACGCCGAGGTCCGCGGCGAGCCGCTTGACGTTGTGATACGTCTGTATGCTTCTCGCGCCCGGCTCGACGACGACGATGAATCTCTCTACAAAGTCCGCCGTGCCGCGCCCCAGATGCTCGAGTCCGGCTTCCATATCGAGAATAACGACTTCGTCCCGCGCGACCACGAGGTGAGAAATCACGCGTTTGAGCATAACGCTTTCGGGGCAGACGCAGCCGGAACCGCCGGAATCAACCGTGCCCATAACGAGCAGCCGCACTCCGTTTTTCTCAATCGCGAAGCGGTCGGGTATATCGTCCACTTTCGGATTGATTTTGAAGAACGCTCCGTACCCGCCCTTTTCGGCTCCGGTGCGCTCGGCGATAAGGTCGCTCATCTGCGAAACGGGCGTGAGCGACGCGACCTCCGCCTCCGTGAAGCCGAGCGCGAGTCCGAGATTCGCGTCCGGGTCTGCGTCCGCGCAGAGTACGTTTCTGCCCTCCGCGGCGTAAAGTCTCGCAAGTGTCGCGGCGAGCGTCGTCTTGCCCACGCCGCCCTTGCCGGTAATCGCTATTTTCATATGCGCACCTCCCGGGCGGCGCGGGAACCCTTGTTTGTCCGCTCGGTCGGCGAAGCCTCCCGCCGCTCCGTGCTCTCTGCGTTCGCACAGGATACGCGTCTGCGGACGCGGCTCTCGCTTTGCGTTCGCGACGCCATATCCTGTCGTCGCTATTTCCGTTGTCAATCGCCAGTTATCAATCGCCTATATGCCGAGCGCGGCGCGTTTCACCTCAAGCCCGTCGAGAATGTTCTTAACGAGAACGTGCGGGTCGGTGCTGATTATGAATCCGCCGCCGGTGATTTTGCGCGTACCCTCGGTGATAAGCTCCATCATCTGCGACGAGCCTTTGACCTGCGGCTCGATTCCGAGATAAACGTCAAGTCCGGTTGACACGACGTAGTTCGCAATCGAAACCGCCTTTTCGCTCATCCATTCCGGCGCGCAGCCGACGACCGGGATTTCGGTCAGCTTAACGCCCCAGTCCTCCGCGATTCCCGCGGCGAGCAGCATCATACGCGAAATATCGACGCACGCGCCCATATGCAGAATCGGCGGAATGTCGAGCAGTTCGCAGACGCGGCGCAGTCCGTCTCCGCAGGCGTATTTCGCGTCCTTATTGAGCAGTCCCGCCTTTGTCGCCATTTGCGCGGCGCAACCCGTCGCTACGATGAGTACGTCGTTCTCGATAAGCTCTTTCATAATCTCGAAGTGCGAGTAGTCCGGACGGACGCGCGGGTTGTTGCATCCGACGATTGCGACGGCTCCGCGCAGAACGCCGGCTTTAATCGCGTCGATAGCCGGACGGTACGAACCGAGTTCGTCGAGATGACTGTTCGTAATCGTGTCGAGGTGTTTGATTATCTGCTCGGTCGGATAGCCGACCGTCGCCTGCTGCTTCGACTCGGGGATATAGACTTTCGACGCGTCGCGCCGCTCATAGTTGTCGATTGCCATTTTGACAATCTCTTTCGCCTGCTCGTAGGCGGTTTCGGGGTGAAACTCGATATGAATCGCGCCGGGTATGCGCGCAATCGGACTCGAGGTCACAAACTTCGTATGAAAGCACTGCGCCAGAGCGGGCAGCGCGGGGAAAATGCACTGAATATCGACGCACATAAGGTCGCACGCGCCGGTGAGTATGACGTTTTCCTGCTGCAGGAAGTTACCCGCCATACGCACTCCGTGACGCATTGCGACTTCGTTCGCGGTGCAGCAGAGTCCGACGACGTTGATGCCCTTGATGCCCTTGCTCCGCGCGTAGTTGACGAGCTCCTTGTCCTCCGCGGCTGTGACTACCATTTCGGAGAACGCCGGGTCGTGTCCGTGAACGACGAGGTTGACCTGGTCGGCTTCGAGAACGCCGAGGTTGCCCTCCGTCGTCCAGACTGTCGGCGTACCGAACAGAATGTCCGTGATTTCGGTGCCGATCATCGAGCCGCCCCAGCCGTTCGACAGTCCGGTGCGCAGCCCCTGACGGACGAGGGATTCCGCGTCCGCCGTGTTGCCCATATGGGTCATATGCATAGCGGTCGCGATTTCGCGGTCGATTGCGCGGGGCATAATGCCCTCTCTCTCCCACAGCTCCTGACGCTCTTTCGGCGCGCGGCGGGAGAACAGCTGGAACCCGTCCGGCTTGCCGAACTCAAGCAGTCCGACGCTCGCGACGTCGTGCGCGATTTCGTAAATGTCGCGTCCGTCGGTGGCGACGCCCCACTCCGCCGCGAGACGAACGAGCTTCTTCTCGTCGCGGACGATGTACGGTCCCTCGGGCTTTGTGTCGCGCAGGACGTGAAGGATTTCGCGGGCGTGGTCGGAGTGCGACGCGGTGCCCGCCGCTATGGCGCGGAGATAGTTGCGCCCCGCGATAGCGTGAGCGTCGGCTCCGCAAATACCGCGGGGAGCTTTTGAAGTTATGCGGCAGGGTCCCATAGAACAGTTCTTACAGCAAATACCGTCTTCTCCGAACTTACAGTGAGGAGTCTGCGTCTTGACGCGGTCCTCGTAGGTTTCGGCGCAAACTTCGCACGCGGTCTCGCGCAGACGCGCGGAGTCCGCCTCCATTTGCTCTATCGTGGTAAAGTGGTTTGCCTTTGGCATATATTTTGTACCTCCTTAAGGTATATAACGGTGCAATAACCCCATATGGGGGTAGTGACATTGTAGCATTTTTTCGTCGCGGTGTAAAGAATCCGATTGAACTTTGCTGAATTATTACAAAATCCCGATTAGCGTTTTATAAGATAATGAGAAATATTGTTAGTGGTCTTATCCGCCCCGCTGTCGCCGAAGCCAACCTGCGCTCAACATTTTCCGCCGGCTGCGACCGGTTCAAAAACGCCGTCTTTGCGCTGTGCCAAGGGGAGCCTTTCGGCTCCCCTTGAGTATCGTATTTGCTTAGTATGCCCGGGTTCGCTCAGCCTACGCCCTCGAACTGCGAGTTGTAGAGCTGCGCGTAGAAGCCGCCCGACGCCATAAGCTCCTCGTGGTTGCCCTGCTCCACGATGTCGCCGTCTTTCATACAGAGAATCAGGTCGGCGTTGCGGATTGTCGAGAGCCGGTGCGCGATGATGAAGCTCGTGCGCCCTTTGAGCAGATTGTCCATAGCGCGCTGTATCAGAATCTCGGTGCGCGTATCGACCGAGCTTGTCGCCTCGTCGAGAATCAGTATCTTCGAGTCCGCGAGTATCGCCCGCGCGATTGTGAGAAGCTGCTTCTGACCCTGACTGATGTTCGTCGTCTCCTCGTTCAGCATCATATCGTAGCCCTCGGACAAGGTGCGGACGAAGTGGTCTACCTGCGCGGCTTTCGCGGCTTCGATTACCTCCGCGTCCGTCGCGTCGGGACGACCGTAGCGTATGTTCTCCATAATCGTTCCGTTGTACAGCCAGGTGTCCTGAAGCACCATACCGAACTGCGTACGCAAATCGGAACGCTTGAAGTTCGAGATATTGTGTCCGTCAACGAGAATCTCGCCGTCAATCAGGTCGTGGAACCGCATCAGCAGTTTAACCATAGTCGTCTTGCCCGCTCCGGTGGGACCGACGATTGCGACTTTCTGCCCCGCCTTAACGCGCGCCGAGAAGTCCTTGATAACAAGCTCGCCGCTCTTCTTCTTTTTGGGCTTGTCGTCGTCGTCGGAACCGAGCTTTTTAACGTCTTTCTTGCTGCCCGGCATACCCGGGAATCCGCCGCCTCCGGGCGGCATACCTCCGCCGCCGGGCATTCCGCCGCCCGGGAAACCGGGCATTTTGCCTTTCTTGCCCTTTTTGCCGGACTTCGCGTCCATTTCTTCCTGCATTTTCTTGAACATCGCTTCGGGTCCGCCGTCGTCGTCCTCGTCTTTTTCGACGTACTGGTAAGCGAACTTAACGTGGCTGAACTCAACCTCGCCCGAAATCGGAAAGTCTTTCGTGTTGTAGAGCGTATCGCCGTCGGTGTAGTCGTCCTCGTCGAGGAAAGCGAAGACGCGCTCCGCCGCAGCCGCGGTGGACTGAAGCTGACTCGAAATCTGCGCGAGCTGCGTAATCGGCTGCGTGAAGTTGCGGATATATGTGATAAACGCCTGTATTCCGCCGACGGTCATATTGTCGGTGCCGTTCGTCACCATCATCGCGCCGACCATACACACCGCGACGTACCCGAGGTTGCCGATAAAGTTCATCATCGGCATCATAAAGCCCGTCAGGAACTGCGCTTTCCAGGCGGTGTTGTAGAGGTCGTTGTTATGCACGTCGAACTCGCGCAGGACGCGTTCCTCGCCGTTGAACGCTTTGATAACCGTGTGTCCGGAGAGAATTTCCTCGACGGTGCCGTTGACCGTGCCGAGCAGACTCTGCTGTTTGCGGAAATATTTCTGTGAAACCTTTACCATAAACAGCGTCACAAGCGCGGAACCGGGTATCATAAGCAGCGCGATGAGCGTCAGCTTCCAGCTCATCCAGACCATTATGGACAACGCGAGCACAAGCGTTATCACCGTGTTTATCGCCTGCATTATCGTCTGCGTCAGGTTCTGCGACAGCGTCTCCACGTCGTTCGTAATGCGCGACATAACCTCGCCGTGCGTCATACTGTGGAAGAAACCGACGGGCAGCGTGTTGATTTTCTGCATTATCGCGTTGCGGAAGTTGTAGGTAATCGTCGTCGTGACCGAGGTCATCGTGAACCCCTGGAAGTACGCGAACATTACCGACAGCAGATAGAACCCGAGCAGTATTATCAGCGTCCGGTTAATCAGACTGTAGTCGATTGCCGCGCTTACGCCGTTCGCTCTCGACCCGACGACGCGCGCAAGCTCGTCGGTTATGCTCTTCTGTATGCGCGGTACAAACTGCGTAAGTATCGTCGCGCAGTTTGACAGCAGGATTACGAATATGATTTTCCACTTGAACGGAGACAGGAAGAACAGCAGCTTCTTGATGCTCTTTTTGAAGTTCTTGGGCTTCTCGCCGCCGCCGCCTCGCATCCAGGGAGGACCGCCGCCCGGTCCGCCTCCGGGACCGCCGCGGGTCTGAACGGGTTTGCGCGGCTGTACCGGCGCAATCTTGCTTTCATTTTCGTCGCTCACGCCAATTCCTCCTTTGTCAGCTGACTTTCCGCGATTTCCCGGTACGCCTCGCAGGTTTGCAGCAGCTCCCTGTGCGTACCGTGTCCGACGATTTTGCCCGCGTCGAGCACGATAATCTGCTGGGCGTTCATAATCGTCGAAATGCGCTGCGCCACGACGAGCGTCGTCGCCTGCACGGTCTTGTCGCGGAGAGCTTTACGCAGAGCCGCGTCCGTCCTGAAGTCGAGCGCGGAGAACGAGTCGTCGAATATGTACACCGGCGGGTTTTTGACGAGCGCGCGCGCAATCGACAGACGCTGTTTCTGTCCGCCGGAGACGTTGTCTCCGGACTGCGCGATTTCCGTCGCAAGCCCCTCTTTTCCGGCGAACACGAAGTCCTCCGCCTGCGCGGTCCGCAGCGCGTCGCGGAACTCCTCTTCCGTGCCGTCCTCCTTGCCGTAGCTGAGGTTCGACGCGATGTCTCCGGAGAACAGGATTCCTTTCTGCGGAACGTATCCGAGGTTTTCGCGCAGCTCGAATATCGACATCTCGCGAATGTCGACTCCGTCGAGCGTGATGCCGCCCTCGGTCACGTCGTAAAAGCGCGGAATCAGGTTAATCAGCGTGGATTTGCCGGAGCCGGTTGAGCCGATGAACGCCGTCATCTCCCCCGCTTTCGCGGTAAACGTAATGTTCTCGAGCACCGGAGCCTCGGCTTCCGGGTACTTGAACGTGACGTTTCTGAACGCTATGTCGCCGCGCGCGCGTCCGCGGAGCGTCTTGATTTTGTCCGGCTGCGGGTCGGTAATCTTCGTGTCGGTGTAGAGTACTTCTTTCAGGCGGTTTGCGGAGACGAGAGCCTGCGGTATCATAATGAACATCATCGAAATCATCATAAACGACTGGATAATCTGCATAACGTACTGCATAAACGCCATCATCTGCCCGACGTCAAGCTGCCCGTGGTCTATCGCGAGAACCGAGAAGTACATAACCGTAAGCGTCGTGCAGCCGAGCAGGAACTGGATAATCGGCTGCTGTATCGTCATCATCAGCTGTACATAACGGTTTGTCTTGCGGATATTGTTGTTCGCGTCCTCGAACCGGGCTTCCTCGCGCTTTTCGTTGCCGAACGCGCGGATAACCATCATACCGGTCAGACTCTCGCGCGCGACGAGGTTCAGCTTGTCGCGCAGTTTCTGCATAATCTGGAACTTCGGGATTATGCGCGTAAAGAAAATCACCTGGATAATGAGCAGCAGCGCGACGCTTACCGCGACAATCCAGCTCATTCCCGGGTTCAGGCGCAGAGCCATAATGATACCGCCTACGCCCATAATCGGCGCGGAGAGTATCATTTGCAGACCCATCATCGCGACCTGCTGTACGCTCTGCACGTCGTTCGTCGAGCGCGTTATGAGCGACGCGGTCGAAAACTTGTCGAACTCCGACGGCGAGAACGTCTGCACCTTTTTGAATACGTCACGGCGCAGGTTTCTGCCGATTCCGGTAGAAATGCGCGACCGCAGGAATCCGTTTATCACCGTTACCGCGATAACGAACAGCGTTATTCCGAGCATCGCGGTTCCGATTTTCAGAATCGACGACTGCTGAATACTGTGCGCGCTCGCGCCGAGTTCCGCGTAGAACACGCGGTCGAACGAGGTTCCGACCGAGAACTTCTGCGAGGCGGGTACTTCCGGCGCGTTCGGGTCAACCGGCTGAGCGGAGAATCCCGAAAGGTCGTAGGCGTACAGTTCTTCCGCCGGAATCTTCGTGATGTCGAACTGCGGAGCGTCCTTGTCGAACGGCGTGCGCGAGCCGTCCTCCGCGAGCCAGGGCAGAAGCGTCGTCCCGTTCCACTGCTGGTACATAAGAAGCGATACGTCGTACGCCGCGTCGGCGTAGTATCCGGAGAGCGTACTGTTCACCGCGGTGCGGGTTTCGTAGCCCGCGAATTCGGTTCCGAGCTTATCGAACGTTTTCGCGGCGGCTTCGGACGGGGTTTCTCCCAGTGCAACCGGGTTGTACGAGTTGCGGAACGCGGCGGCGGCTTCCCCGTCCGCTCCTCCCGGCATATACGCCGTGATGAAGTCCATCGCCTCGTTTGACAACGCCCGCGGGGTCGTTTCGTCTATACCTCCGCGGATGATGCCGGTGTCCACCATACTGCTCATAAACCGCGGAAGATAGAGGTCCGCGATGTTCTGACAGAACAGCAGCGCGATCGAAAAGACCGCCATTAGTACGAACGGTTTGAAATACCTCAGGATTACTTTCAAAAACTCATCAATCCTTTCCCGAGAAGCTTTTTTGTTTCCGCGGCGCGTCCGGCGCGCCTTTCGCGTTACCGTCGTCGCGAAAAGCGCAAGACAATACCCGCCCCGGACGGCTGCGCTGACGCCCGAGGCGCGAACCCGCGTTTCTATGCTTCTCTTTTTCCTATTACGCGTATTATAAACGCAGTCCCGCCGAATGTCAACAGTTAAGTTGAAAAAATTATTAGGTACCTATGTTTTTAGCGGTTTGCTATCAGCCTCACGGTCAGCGGAGTCCTCTTATCGCCCTGTATTTTCGCCGCAAACCCGCCGCCCGTGCGCGGCTACCCTACCACCGCCAAATATTTTTTCGCTATTCGCAGCGCGGCGTCCGGTTCCGACTGCGCCAGGAGACCGACCGCAAACAGGATATACTCGCGGTCGCACAGGTATTCCGCGTTTTTCGGACGCAGAGAGTCCGCTTCAAGCGGCGAAAATGCGGCGCGTCCGAGGATTTCCCGCGCGCGCGGCGAGTATGCGACCGGTCCTCCGGAGCCGATTATCACGCGCACGTCCGACAGGTCTTTGCCGTGCTGTACGAGAACGTCCCCCGCGCCCGTCGCAAGAGCTTCGACCCGACCGGCGTGGCGCGCCGCTGCGGCTGCGACCGCGGTTCCGGTAAGCCGCGCGTGAACGTCCGCGGACGCGTCGTCCGGCACCGACAGCGTTACGCGCAGATTCTCAGCCGCGTCCGCGCTCACTCCGGCGAGCGCGGCAAGCGTGTCAATGTTGTGGTACAGCCCGAGGTCGCCCTCGACCGTGCGCTTCGCGTAAGGCTCCGGCACGCCCTGCACCCGCGCGGCGCCGCGCGTCGGCGTACCCGACGCTACCGAGTACACGTCCGTCGTCGCGCCGCCCGCGTCGATTAGCAGAAGCTCGCCGAGTCCCGGCTCGTTTGCCGTCCCGCCGGAGAGCAGCTTCGCGGCTTCGAGAACGGCGGCGGGAGTCGGCATACGCACTCCCGATATGATGCCGGATACTTTCGATATGCCTTTCGCTTCGGTAATGCGCGACAAAAACAGCCCGCGTATCGCCGCGTTGACCTGCTCCGTCTCGATTTTTCCGAGTTCCGGCATCACGTTCGCTGCGAAAGTCACGGCTTTCCCGGCACGGTCGAATATGTCCGCGATTTCGTCCCGCGCGGACTTGTTGCCCGCCGCTATGACGACCGGAACCGCGGACTGCGCGAGCAGTCCCGCGTTGTGCAGTATAACGCTTTTGTTGCCGCCGTCCGTGCCGCCGGCGAGCAGTACGATGTCCGGCGCGAGCGATTCGAGCTCCGCAAGCTCCGCGCGCGAAAGCTCGTACGAGAACGTGCCGACGACCTTTGCGCCCGCGCCGAGCGCGGCGGTTTTCGCCGCCGCCGTGGTGTAGTCCGGCACAAGTCCCGCCGCCGCGACGCGAAGTCCGCCCGCCGCGCTTGAACACGCGACCGCGGACTTTATACCCGTATCACTAAGCGGTATCCGTTCGCGCAGCAAATCAACCGCCCGGCGCAGTCCTATTGTGATGTCGTCGCCGACCGTGGACGGCGTCTGAACGCGCGCCGCAAGCGTTTCGGTTTCAAGGTCAAACGCCGCGGCTTTCGTAAACGTGCTGCCGAAGTCGAAAAATACGCGGTAATCAGCCATTGCGCGGCTCCGCCGGCGACCCGCGGAGCGAAGTCACAGAACGTCCCCGCGCGCTTTGAGGTCGTCGTAGAGGTTGACGACGCTCGTCTCAACGTCCGCGCCGGGCGGGTACACGCGGTCGAAGCCGAGCGCGGTAAACCGTGCGCGGTCGTCCTCAAACCCGCCGCGCCCGACGTGCAGAATGCCGCCGATATAGAGCAGTATGCCGCCGATTCCGGCTTCCTCGCACTTGCCGCGGAAGCCCTGCAAATCCATCTCCGCCATACCGTAAAGGCTCGTCATAAGTATCGCTTTCGCGTCCGTCTCGCGCGCCGCCGCGATAAACTCCTCGGGAGCCGTCTGCGCGCCGAGCGCGGCGACCTTAAATCCGGTTTCGCGCAGCACCTTTGAGATTATTTTCGTGCCGATAACGTGCGCGTCCACTCCGACCGTACCGGTGACTATCGTCGGCGCGGAGAGTCGCAGCGCGTCTTTAATGTGCTGCGGCACCTCCGGTTCGGCGGCGTTTTTGTCGTACTCGTCAATAAGCCTGCCGTTCGACAGCGTCCAGAAGTCCGCAATCGAGGTCTTGTATCCGAGCTTTCGCCCCTCGGCAAGCTCGCGCTCGCGGATTTTCCCGTCCGAATACCGCCGCACCTCATCCGGCACCGGCAGGTCGCCGTACTCGGTATATCTGCACGCGCCGCGCAGGTCGCGCGCGCCGAGACAGCGGTCCGCAACGTGTATGTTAATCGAAAACGGCGAATCAAGCACGCCCGCCTCCACCGCCTTTACCGTGCCGACCGCGACGTCGCCGCCGCCCATATCGATGACCCTGTCGAGTATCGCGGACACGGCAAGCTCCGTCATACGCCGCTCCGTGTCGATTTCCGGCGACGCGAGCGTGAAATTCTGCTGCCGCACAACGTCGAATATCCAGTTCGCGCTGCGGTACGTCTGCATATGCGCCTCGACCGACGGCACTCCTGCCGCTTCGTCCACGGTCTTGACGCTGCAAGCCGCGAGAGGGCACAGCGCGGCGAGCATCGCGGTGTAGTTGATGTAACCGTACGCCTGCCCCAGGTCCTGCGGGAACGCGAAAAGGCTCGACTGGTTGCCGATAAGCCCGGGAATGACCGTGTCCGTGTATCCGAAACGGTCGAGATACTTGCGGAAAAGTCCCTCCGCCGCGAGAATGTCGCCCGCGTCCTGCGCGATATTGCCCTGGAAATTCAGCAGCGGAACCACGCTTTTAACGCCCTGCTCCGCCGAAATCAGAGCTTCGATAATCTGCGTCGCGATGTTGATATACATAGGCACAACGCCGTTCGGCAGCCACCCGTGACAGTCCGTGCTGATTATAACTCCGCGCTCCGCGTACCAGCCGATGAGCCGCCCGAGATACTGCGCCGTCGAAACGCACTCCTCGACCGTCGCGTTCTTGTCGTAGCCGCCGATCCAGCCGAAGAATGAATTCGGCATCGCGGTCATACCCGACGCGAATGCGATTTCGCCGACGAGCGAGTTCGCCGCGCGGCTCGACCGCGGGTCAAACGCACCGGCGACGGACTCGACGACGCGCCGCGTCGTACGCACTCCGTGCGTGACAATCGGGTAGCCGTTCAGCTTCATCTGCCCGGTTTTGACCGACTCGTCAAGCCCGGCTTTCGCTTTCGCGAACTGCAAATTGCGCGTGTACGAGTCCGTCGTGAACGGAAACAGCCGTACTCCGACCTCCTCGAGCGAGCGCAGCAGCTCTATTTCGCGCTCCGCTACCGGCACTCCGGAGCGCGGAAACAGTCCCACCTTGCCGGACGCCCGGAACGCGGCGAGTGCTTTCGTGAAGTTTTTGCTCTCCGGCAGCGACTTCTGATAGGCGACCGCTTCTTCGAGCGTATACTCCGCCGCGGCTTCCGGCGCGGGCGCGAGTACCGCGGGGCGCAGTTTATTCAGGAAATAGTCCTCGTCGATTCGTTTTTGGCGTACTTTAATCATTGCGCTTCTTCTTTCTTACGTTTTGCACACATTGTACATTATTCCGCGCAAAGTTGCAAGCGGGAATTAGCCGCGCCGTTAACCGCTCGGTCTGCAAGCCCTCCCCGAACGCGGCAAAGCCGAACGCGGCGCACTCATTAAGTATAGAGTGCGCCGCGTTTATACGAATGTTTTTACTTACCAGGAGCCGCCGGCGACCGACACGAACACGTCCGCGGTGTTGCCGCCCCAGATGCGAACCTCATTTTTGCGCTCCGGAAACATCGGATTCGGAATTCTGATTTCGCCGGGCGGCGCGCTCTCCGCTTCTTCCTGCGTAACGAACTTTGAAATGTATATGGCGCACGGCGTCTCTTCTACAGTAAGCGCGCGCGCGCGTCTCCCGTTGTCGAGATACAGCGTGATTTGCGAAAACGGATAGTCGCCGGAAGACCACTCGATAACGTCGCCGTTAATATAAAACCCGGTACTGCCCTTTTCCAGGTGCTTAACCGGCGCGAAAAAGTCGCTTGAATCGTTCATTTTATGTTCCTCCCTTCCGCCGCGAGGATAAGTGCGAAGATACGGGTTCTTTTAGTTTTTCGCGTTTTCATTTCAGATTTCTCCTTAAAATATTATTTTGCCTTCCGGCAAATTCATTATAACAATAACGTTTCGCTATGTAAATACTTACTTCAGTGCAATTTCTACATTATTTTGATAGTATTTTCACGACATACCCCGGCGGGCTATCTTCCGCGCCGTGTGCCGCTACAGCTCCGAAATCACCGCCTTAAGCAACGCTTTGAAGCGTCCCGCCGCCGCGTTCGCCGCCTCCTGCACCTCCCCGTGCGACAGCGGCGCGCCGGACAGTCCCGCCGCCGCGTTCGACACGCAGGAAATCCCGAGTACCGCAAGCCCCATATGCCGCGCCGCGATCGCTTCGATTGCGGTGGACATTCCGACGAGGTCGGCTCCGAGCGTTCTGAACGCTCGGATTTCCGCCGGAGTCTCGAACTGCGGTCCCGCCGTCTGAATGTAAACGCCGCCGGGCAGCCTCAGTCCGAGCTTCGCGGCGGCGGCTCGGGCGAGCGTTCGCAGCTTCTTTGAGTACGTCTCACTCATATCGGGGAAGCGCGTCCCGAAACCGTCGTCGTTCGCTCCGGCAAGCGGCGACGCGACGTTGTGCAGTATGTGGTCTTCAATCAGCGCGAGGTCGCCCGCCGCGAAGTCCGGGTTAATCGCGCCGGAAGCGTTCGTCAGAATAAGCGTTTCCGCGCCGAGCAGTCCCGCGGCGCGGACGGGAATCACGGCTTCGGACGGCGAATAGCCCTCATAGACGTGTACTCTCCCCTGCAGCACTGCGAGCGGCACTCCGCCGAGCGTACCGAGTACGAGCCTGCCCGCGTGTCCGGGTACGGAGCTTGTCGGGAAACCGTCGATTTCGGAGTACGGAATCGCGTCCGCAACGTCGAGCGAATCCGCGAACGCGCCGAGTCCGGAACCGAGGACAAGCGCGGCTCGCGGACGGAAATCCGTCCGCGATTTCACGGCTTCGCAAGCCGCCCGCGCCCGGGCGTAAGCCTCAGACGTCATCTTCGGAGTAATCCGTGTCCGTTTCGTCGTCCTCGTCGTCGTCGGCGGTTGTGTACACCGCGTCGGGCTCCTCCCCGCTGTCGTCCGCCGGCGGCTGCGTTTTGAGCGAGTCGATTTCCGCGGTCTTTGCCTCGATGCGCTCGAGCGCGGCGGAAACCTCCGCGACCTCCTCCGTAAGCTCCGGCGACTCCCCCGCGACCGTCGCGTGGTAATACTGCTTGCCGATTGAGGCGTACAGCTTCTTGACCGCGGTCTTTTCCCCTACAATTTCCGCTTTCAGCTTCGCGATTTTCGCGATTAGCTTCGTCTTTTCCTCCGCGCTCTTGTAGAGTTCCGCGGACGCTCCGACGACAATCTCCGCGATTTCCTTTGCCTTTTGGATGATTTTGTCCATATTCGTGTCTGCCATTGTCCTGCTCCTTTCGATTCTGTCCGTTATTCGGACTCTTCGGATTGTTCCGGTTCGCCGGGTTCGTCTGGTACTGTGGAAATATCGTTTTCGCCTCCGGAGCGTTCCTCCGGAATCGCGGAAACTTCTGAACTTTTGCCGCGTTTGCCGTACAGCAGCGCGAGCACGGCGGCGGAACCCCCGAGGAAACACGCCGCCGCGACGAGCTGCGAAATCCTGACGGAGCCGAGATACAGGCTGTCCGTACGGAGACCCTCTATCATAAAGCGTCCGAGTCCGTACCACGCCGCGTACATCAGGAATATCACGCCGTCAACCCGCTTTTTGCGCCGCTTCGAGTATATGTGCAGCAGCAGCGCTCCGGCGGCGTTCCACAGCGATTCGTACAGAAACGCCGGGTGTACATACTGCGCCGCGCCCGACGCGTAGTGCAGTCCCATACGCCACGGAAGCGTCGTCTCTCCGCCGAACGCCTCGCGGTTTACGAAGTTGCCCCAGCGTCCGACCGCCTGCCCAATCGGCACGGCGATTCCGAGCGCGTCGAGCGTCCGCGGCAGACTGAGCTTTTTCACTTTCGCGTATATGACGAGCGCGGCAAAGCCGCCGATGAGTCCGCCGTATATCGCGAGTCCGCCGCCGCGGATATTGAATATTTCGGCAAAACCCGCGCCCGCGAAGTAGTCTTTCCAGGCGAACGCGACGTAATACAGTCTCGCTCCGACTATTCCGGCGGCGACGACGAGTATCAGAATGTCGAGCACGTTCTCGTTCGTAAGCCCGAAGCCGCGTCGCCTCCGGCTCACATACAGCGCGGCAAGCATATAGCCGAGCGCGATAAACAGCCCGTAGAAGTATATCGGGAACCCGAACAACGAGACGCTGTCCGGAACGTCGCGCGGCGTTCCGCCGAGCAGCGGGAAGCTGATTTCCGGTCTCCCGGCTGCGGCGCGAAGCAAAACGCTCATACGGCTCCTCCGAACATTGACGCGAAATCAGGCGCGTTCTGCGGCTTAAGTACGAACATCGCGAACGACTCCGGCTTGAAAAAGTCCCGGAGCTGCGCGTTCACCTCGTCCTCGGTCACGGCGTCGACAACCTCCGGCACGCGGAGTCCGTCGAAGCCGTGCCGTCTCCACGACGCGATTGTCTGCGCGATTCCGGAGTACGAATCGAAGCCGCGGATATGCTGCCCGAAGCTCGCTTTTTTAACGCGCCGGAACATATCGGAATCGACGCCGTCTTTCGCGGCGCGGGTAAACTCGTCCGTAAGCTCCGTGAAAACGACCTCCGGGTCCGGCGCGGTACAGAGCAGTCCGTTGAAGTACAGCCCCGAATACGCTTCGGGCATCGCGGATATGCCGAATATCTTTCCGGCGGCGTAAAGCTCCGGCAGAAACCGCGCGGACGTGTGCAGAATCGCCGCCGACGCAATCGACGACTTAGCCGAAAACTTCATCAGCTCGCGTCCGCGCTCCGGAGACGGAGCGACGTTTCCGATTGCGAATACCGGAAGCGGCGACGCAAACGGCTTCTCCCCTCTCGCGGCGAGCGGCGCGAACGTCTCGTCCGTCTTCCCGGCTCTCTGCGGCGGCACGGCGGACTTCAGCGAAAAGTTTTTGCACACGAACTCAAATATTTCGTCCGGTCCGAAGTCCCCGACTATAACGAGGCACATATTCGACGGCGTGTAGTAAATCCTGTGGCAGAGGTACAGCAGCTCCGGCGTTATCTCCGCGATTGACTCCTCCGTACCCGCAACGTCAAGTTTCAGCGGGTGGCTCCGCACAAGCAGTTCCGTGAGTCCGCGCCGCGCGATATTCCCGGGCTGGTCTCCGCGCATTTTGATTTCCTGCCCGATGATTCCGCGTTCCTTTTCAACGGACTCCCCGGTGAAATGCGGCTCCGAAACGGTTTTCAGCAGCGTTTTGAGGTTTTCCTCAAATTTCTCGGTGCAGGAGAAGTAAAACGCCGTGGACTCGGCTGCCGTGACCGCGTTGCAGCTCGCGCCGTTTGCCGCGAACAGCTCGCTCGAATTCGTGCCGTCGGGGTTGTCGAACATCTTGTGCTCCATAAAGTGCGCGGTTCCCTCCGGGAACGCGTACCGTTCGGACGCGTAGTCCGCCGCGAGGTCGCCGCCGCCGAAGCCGACCTGTAAATATGCGAATTTTGTGACGTACCCCGGCTTTCTGACTACATAAACCGGAAGCCCGGTTTCGGTCAGCTCGCAGTACACCTGCTCGCGGACGTCCTGATATGCGAGATATTTCATACCTCTGTCTCCTTTCCCTCAAGGAAAAATACCGTGTCCGGCACGATTCCCGCCGCAGCTTCGGTAACGTCGTCCCTCGTCACAAGCTCGAGCAGCGCGGCGGACTCGAGCGGCGTGTAACTCAGACCGTATGTGTGCTGCACGAAAAACCGAGCCGCAACGCCGTCCGCCGATTCGAGCGAGCTTAGTACCGACGACACGAGTCTGCTCTTTGCCGACGCAAGCTCCGCGTCCGTGAACTCTCCGTTTTTCATCGCGCCGAGTTCGCCGTAAAACGCGGCGAGCGCGCCGTCTTTTTTGTCCGCGTCTATTCCCGCGGAAATCGTCATAAAGCCTTTCATCGCGTTGTAGTCGCTCCCGACGGAGTATGCGAGCGACTGCTTTTCCCGGACGTTCGCGAACAGCTTCGACGACGGCGAACCTCCGAGCAGGTAGTTGAACACCGCGTACGCCGCGTAATTCGGGCGGAGCATCGGCTCGCCGAGACGGAAGCCCGCGACGAGCGTCGATTGATTCGCCTGCGCGGTTTCCGAGAATTCGCGCGGTTCTCCGTGCGGCGGCGCGAGGTCGATTTTCGTATACGGCTCCGGGATTTTTATGTTGCCGAGCAGCGGAGCGAGGTACGCGCCGACCGCGAGTTCGACCGTTTCAAGGTCGGCGTTGCCGCAGTATACTATCTCTATCCGCGACTCCTCCAGCGTTTTCCGGTAGAACGCGTACAGCTTCTTCGGGTTCATCTCCGCGAGTATTTCCTCCGTGCGTTCGAGCGGAGTAACGAAAACGTCGTTCCCGAACATATGCTCGTAAAGGCGCGTCGTCGCGTAAAGCGGCTTGTTCAGCGTTACCGCGCGCGCCGACTGAATCAGCAGGTTTTTCTCGGATTCGACGTATTCGCGGGCAAAGACTCCGCCCTCCGTCACCGGAGACAGCAGCAGACTTCCGAGCAGCTCGAACGCGCGGTCGGTCTGCGTCGCGTCTCCCGCTACGTCGCCGTCTATAAAGCTGATTCCCGCGCCGGTCGTGACCGCGTCTCCCGGGTGCGCGTATCCGTCGGACAGGATTCCGCCGTAAAGCTCGTCGAGCGCGCCGGAAATCGCGGACATATCCGGAAACGCGGTCGTCCCGCGGCGCAGGACGCGGCCGAGCAGCGCGGCGGCGGGGCTGTCCCCCTCCGAAGCCTGCCGCACGAGCGTCACCGAAGCGTACGCGCTTTTGAACATATCCGTTCCGATGTGCGTCAGCCGCGTCCGCGGCGACAGGTTCCTGATTGTGTGAATCATAAGTTGCGTTTTCCTTTCCGATATGACGTCAGGCGTTTCCGGTATTACCGCAGGCGTTTGCGCCGTCGCGGTATAGAATCTTGAGCAGACCCGAAGGGCTTTGCCCTGCGGTCTGCGGACATTATACCACAGGCGTTTGCGCCGTCGCGGTATATAATCTTGAGCGGACCCAAAGGGCTTTGCCCGACGGTCTGCGGACATTATACCACAGGCGCGAAGTGCCGTCGCGGTATATAATCTTGAGCGGACCCAAAGGGCTTCGCCCGGCGGTCTGCGGACATTATACCACAGGCGCGAAGTGCCGTCGCGGTATATAATCTTGAGCGGACCCAAAGGGCTTCGCCCGGCGGTCTGCGGACATTATACCACAGGTTTGGATAAAAAAAAGAGAGATAATGTTAAAAATTCA
>JAITNK010000109.1 GCA_031290515.1 Oscillospiraceae bacterium | reverse complement strand
TACATAAACATCGCAATCGACGACGCGGGCGTTATCACCGGAATCCCGCGCAACAGCCCGACCGGAAGCAAGATAATCATCGGGCAGCTCGCCCTCGGCACGTTTGTGAACCCCGCCGGACTCGAGAAAAAGGGTAACAGCCTGTATGCCGAAAGTTCAAACTCCGGGAGCGTTTTGCTTGAGCACTCGGGGCACGGCAGCGCGGGCAAGATGAACGTCGGCGGACTCGAGATGTCGAACGTAGACCTCTCGGGCGAGTTCACCGATATGATTATCACGCAGCGCGGTTTCCAGGCGAACTCCCGCGTTATCACGGTCTCGGACACGCTGCTTGAGGAGCTTATTAACCTCAAGCGGTAGAAGTAAATAGAGCGCGCGGGGAGACGCAGGCACAGTTGCCGGAAATTTCCCCGCGCAATTTGTACTTGACTTGAAAGCGGGCTTGTATTATGATATTACTGACGCGGATAAACAAACAGCAGACGTTTTACATCAACGAAGATCTGATTGAGTTTATCGAGTCCCAGCCGGAGACGATTCTTACGCTGACTACCGGGAAAAAACTTCCGGTGTCCGAGTCGTCGGCGGAGGTTGTCGAACGCGTCCGCGAGGAAAAGCGCAGGATTTACGCGTCGCGCGAAAACGGAGAGTACCGCTCGCGCGAGGCGCGGGACGGAATCACCGTCGAAACGCCGTAGCCGCGCCGGAAACCTCCGGAACCCGGATTCCCGCCGGTCTGCGACCGGATAAAAGTACGCCGCGGCGCAACGCCGCGAACCATTTCAAGGCGGTGGTTTTGGATTGAACACTCTCATAGGTATAATCGCTGGATTCGCCTGTATCGTTGTCTCGATAATGTGGAACGGCGCAGACATAAACGGATACATCGATTTAGCGTCGATTTTCGTCGTCGTAGGCGGCGTGCTTGCCGCGACGCTCGCGTCGTTCCCTATGTCCGCGCTGAAGAACCTCCTGAAGGTTATTCCGCTCGCGTTCAAGTCTCCGAAAAGCGAGATAGACAAGGACATAAAGCTGATTCTCGACCTCGCGAATATCGCGCGTCGCGAAGGATTTCTGCCGCTTGAGGAAGCCGTCGCGAACCTGGACGAGCCTTTCCTCAAAAAGGGCATAATGCTCGTGTCGGACGGCTCGAACTCCGACTTTGTGCGGAACGTTATGGAAACGGACATATCGTTTATGCAGGAGCGTCACTCGACGAGCCAGGCGATACTGCTGCAGATGTCGTCGTTCGCGCCGGCGTTCGGTATGATCGGAACGCTGATTGGACTCGTCAATATGCTCGGAAACCTGTCGGATATGGCGAGTCTCGGACCGAATATGGCTGTCGCGCTCGTTACGACGTTTTACGGGGTCATACTCGCGAACCTCCTGTTCACGCCGATGGCGAAGAAGCTGAAGCAGCTCTCCGACGTGGAGAGTCTGCGCAAGGAGATTATGCTCGAGGGAATACTCTCGATTCAGGAGCTTGAAAACCCGCGCATAATTGAGGAAAAACTGCAATCCTTCCTCTCGAACACGACGGTGAAGCAGATGAAATCCAATTCCGCGTCCGACGGCGGAGAGAAATAACGGGGGCGACTTATGGCGAGAAAACCAAAGGGCGGAGACGAGGGCGGCGGCGCGAACTGGATGGACACATACGGAGACCTTGTCACGCTGTTGCTGTGCTTTTTTGTGCTTTTGTTCTCTTTTGCGAGTATGGACGCCGCCAAGTGGGAAGAGCTTAAGAGCGCGTTTTCCGGAGTGCGCTTGCAGGTGTTCGACGCTATCGACCCGCAGAGCGCGTTTACGCGCCCGATTGACACGATTCCGCGCTCCGCGAACGAGGGTATAGACGAGGACGACGACCTCGGCACCGCCGACGCGGATCTCGCGGCGGAAGCGGCGCGGGAAAACTTTGAAGAGCTTGTTGACAGCGTTCAGGACTATATCGACAAAAACGGCATAAACGCTTCCACGGACATCGACTACGACCACTTGGTGCTGATAATCCGCTTCTCGGACAACGTGTTCTTCGACTCCGGCAAAGCGGTGATTAAACAGGAGGCGTACCCGTCGATTGACGATTTCTGCGACCTGCTCGTCGAGCAGAGCGGACGGTTTTCGGAGATAAAAATCGAGGGGCACACGGACAACGTACCGATACATACGGCGCAGTTCAAGTCCAACTGGGAACTTTCCGGAACGCGCGCGTCCGAGGTGTTGCAGTATATGATTGCTTCGGGCAAGTTTGAAGACGGACTTCTGAGAGCGTTTTCGACGGCGGGCTGCGGCGAATACCGCCCGATTGCGCCGAACGATACGGCGGAAGGCAGAGGACGCAACCGCCGCGTCGATTTCGTGATTCAGGCGCACTCCGCCGACTTCTATAAGGACGGGGACGAGTCAAGTACCTAACACCTAACAAGGAGACTGTTATGACCAGGATTAAGAAAATCATTGCGGCGGTGCTGTGCGCCGCGCTCGCGCTCACCTTTCTCGCGTCGTGCAACAAGGAAGTGCCGGTGAACGACAAGCCGATATACTATCAGATTCCGGATCAGTTTGTGACAAACGTCGCCGCGTCCAACCATCTTTTGCGCACGATAGTCGTACTCGTCGTCTACGACGAGAAGATGCTCGAGACGCTTGACGCGAAGGGACCGGTAATCCGCAACGAGCTTATACAGCTTCTGCGCCCGATTACGTCGAAGCAAATCAATCCGGGCGAAGAGGACGGAATCGACCCTAACGCGGTACTCGAAACGCTCAAGTCCGATATACTCGCGCGCCTGAACGAACTGCTGAGCGGCGCGGGAGTCGAGATTCGCGAAGTGCTGATAACCGACTTCGTAATGCAATAGCAGGTGTCTCCGCTTGCCGGAAACGGATTCCGGCTGCGCCGAACGCAGTTGAAGCTATGCAAGCGAGCGCATAGCGCGCGAGCCGCGTCCGCAGACGCGTTCCCCGTGCGAGCCTGCGAGCACAGAGCGCGGGAGTCTTAGCCCGACCAAGCGGCTCCGCGTCCGCAGACGCGTTCCCCGTGCGAGCTTGCGAGCACAGAGCGCGGGAGGGCTTAGCCCGACCAAGCGGTAAATAAAGCTTTGCCCGATTGGGCGGCTAATAAGAAAGGTGGCACACCTTGAGCGATTCGACGCAGGCAATACTCTCAAAATCGGAAATAGACGAGCTTTTAAGCGCGGTCGCCGAGAGCAAGCCCGCCCCGGCGGCTTCGTCCGCACCGGCGCGGCGAGGAAAAGCGCGGCCGGTAGCGAAGCCGTACGACTTCCGTACAGCAAACAAATTCTCGAACGAACAGCGCAGAACGTTCAATATTATATTTCAGTCTTACTGCCAGCTGTTCGCGGGCGCGCTTTCGACTATGCTCCGCGCCGTGTGCGACTGCGACGTGCAGTCGGTCAGGGAGATGCAGTTCTCCGAGTTTATCAACACGCGCAAGGCTCCGGTTCTGCTCGGAGTTTTCGCCGCGCCGCCGATTCAGGGACAGATGATTATCGACGTTTCGCGCGAAGTGGCGTACATTATTATTTCGCGGATGCTCGGCGGAGTCGCGGCGGGACTTGACCACGCGCGCTCGACGTATTCGGAAATCGAGCAGAATCTCGTCGGACGGACTCTGCGAAGCTCGCTTTACGCGTTCGACGAGGCGTGGGAAAAAGTGCTGAAAACGACCGCGAAGTTCGACCGGCTCGAGGTCAGCCCGCAGTTCGCGCAGATAGTCGAGCCGATAGAGCCGATAATTGAAATCGGGCTGTCCGTGAAAATCGGCGAGGACGTCGGAACGCTCACGTTCTGTATACCGCACTCCGCGATTTCCGGCATTACGCAGCAGATTAACGCGAAGCTGTGGTATGCGTCGAGCCAGGAAAAGCGCGCACCGGTCACGCGCTCCAAGGAAATCGGACAGAAGCTGTCAATGGTGCCGATCGATATTATAGCCTACTTCAACCCGACCTCAGCGTCCGTCGCCGAGGTGCTTGAGCTGCGGGTCGGCGACATTATCCGCCTGAACCACCTGCAGTCGGAGCCGGTGACGGTAAACTTGCAGCACCTCGCGAAATTCCGCGCGAAAATCGGGGTACAGCAGAGCCAGCGGGCGATACAAATCACGGAAATACTTCAGGCGGAAGATATTCTTAAAGGGGACAAAAGCAAATGAGCGAAGAAATTATGGAGCTGACCGAACGCGAATCCGAAGCGTTATACGGGTGCATTTCCGCATCCGGAAACGCGATTGAAACGAAGCTCCGCGCGCTGCTCGAGCGGCAAATCGACGCTTCGGAGCCGGAAATATCCGTCGCGGGAGCCGAGGAAGCGATAGCCGCGCTCGATTTGCCGGTCGTATCGGCGGAGATTTTATACTCCGGGGATGTTACCGGAAGCGAGTATTTTCTCGTTCCGAGCCATACCGCCGCCGTGCTGCTCGACCTGCTCGCCGGGGGTTACGGCGACATTCCGGAGGAGGACCCGGAATTTGACGAGCTTCAGCTTGCCGCCGTGGGCGAATTTATGAATCAGCTGGCTTCCGCCTCCGCCTCCGCGGTAGCGGAGACTGCGGGCGCAAAGATAACCACGAAAGTCGCGCCGACCGTATCGGGTTCGGCGGCGGAAACGCTCGCGGGGCTCGACGGCAACGTACTCGTCGTGTCGGCGGACTACGACTTCGGCGATGAACACACTCATCGCTGCGTCCGCGTGATGTCGCCGGAGCTTGTGGGCAGTCTCGCGAAAGCCGCGTCCGCGGCGACGGAACTGCCGGAAGAAACCGGTGAGCCGGACATTTTCGGAGAGGACCCGGTTCCGCCGATAGACTCTTTTTTCGGCGGAGATTTACCGCCCGAGCCGCCGCAGCAGGTGTTCGAGCCGCTTGAGGGCACCGTCCGCACCGAAACCGTCGCGAGCGGAAGTATGGGGCTTATCTACGACATTCCGCTTCAGGTTTCGGTCGAACTCGGAAAAGCGCACCGGCAAATCAGCGAGATACTTGATTTCGGAATCGGCACAATCGTCGTACTCGACAAGCTCGCGGGCGACCCGGTCGAGATTTACGTCAACGGTAAGCTGATTGCGAAGGGCGAAGTCGTCGTCATAGAC
>JAITNK010000064.1 GCA_031290515.1 Oscillospiraceae bacterium | reverse complement strand
GTACGGGCGTTTATGAATCTATACAGCGTTTCGTCCACCGTGTCGGTGTACTGCCCCTCGCCAATCAGCTTGCTTCTGAGGGCGTTAAGGCTATGTATGACATACCGCCATTCGGCTTCGGTGAAGTAGAGTTTAGTCTTTTTCATGGGGCAATCCCTCCTTGTGGTTCTATTATATACGGGAAGGCGCATGGCGACAAAGGTGCGAATGGAAGAAACCGCCCTCATAATGAAAGAGGACGGCTTCCAATCCAAATCGAAAATGCAAATAGTTAGTTGCTGTATAGAATGTCGTTAAGGTCAGCGACAAACTCCTTGACGAACAACGCACCGCCTGATTCGTTTTCTTCCAGCAATATCAATTCTTCGGGATATTCGATATTTGCAATATCCATCAAAGCGCGGATAAGCTGTACCGCTTCAATCGTCCGTTCTTCTTCGCCAAGCGCGGCGATTGCGTGACAAATTCCTTGCATGGATTCGTCCCCGCAGATTTCGTGGAGTGCGTCCACGAAAGGCGTGGCATATGCGCCGGAAACAATGTTGATTGCGTCCGCAACCGGGTTCGTTTGATTTAGCATTGAAATGACCTCCTGTATATATGATTTTTTATATGTCGTTATTTCGTCCCGCAGAGCTTCATATCCCTTTACACGGTTTCACAACAATTTCACAACAAAATGCCTTTTTGGTCGATTTTGAGGAAATGCCGGAATGAGAGCAAAGGAAAATGTTATTGAGAAAAATTGTTATGGAGGCGGGCGTCCATAACAATTTGAGGGGATTTTCTTTCTTGTCTTGGGAATGAGAAATGCCTTGAAACATCGCTGTTTCAAGGCTTTTCGTGGCGGAGGGTGAGAGATTCGAACTCTCGTGGGGTTGCCCCCAACCGCATTTCGAGTGCGGCTCGTTATGACCACTTCGATAACCCTCCATATTAAATTTTGCTGCTTCAGACACGATTTCGAATCATATGCGTATGATTTCGAGTCAGCCCCGTTATGACCACTTCGATACCCCTCCGTATTCAATTCGCGGCGGACGCGTCCGCCGCGCGTAGTATCATATCACATTTTGCGCGTTTGTCAAGCCCTAATCGCCGCGGTTTGCCGGCGGCTGCAACCGATCCGGCGATTGCGGCAATCGTCACGGCGTCGCCGCCGAATCACTGCCGCAACAATCGTATGCCATCATTAGCTCGCGCCCGGCGCGACCGGATTTGTCTCCGTTTGGAGAGCGGGTAAAGCCGCATTTCAAGTAAAACTGAATCGCGCCCGCATTTATTTCGGCGACGCGCAAATAAAACCGCGTCAACTCAAAGTTTCGGAAATATTCAACAGAGTAATCCACAAGTTTGCGACCATAGCCGTTGCCGCGAAATTGCGGCGAGACGTAGTAAAAATGTACCCAGCCGAACGAACCCCCGCCGCCGGCGCGCTTCTCTAATTGCGCTATCGCAGCCGGAGTGCCGCCAACCGTGCCGATAACGCTGCTGTCCGGCGATTTTTCGCTGTATCCGCGCGTGCGGTCAAGCTCTTTCGCCAAATCCGAGTCCGCAATCTCACTTCCGAACGTCAGCCGGAACGTTTCGCGGTGCGCGGCTGCCCAAAACGCGCGAAATTCTTCAGTCTTCAGCGGTTCAAACGTGAGCGGTGTTATGGTCTCCATAGCTCGCCTCCCTATGCGCTTGTGCCGGAATTGCAGCAGGCTCAGGCAAAAAACGCCAAGTACGCACCCGCTGTAATCAGCGTTACGGCGCAACGCGCAAACGCCACCGCCGCGAGTCCGCGCCGGATTTTCATAGCGGCGAGGGCTTCGGCGCGAACCTGACGCTTTGTTTTCAGACTTTCCCGGGCTTCATTGCAGTAATTGCGATTACTGTCCGCTGACGCAATCGACGTTGCCGAACAGTCCGCGGAGCGTCGCGAGAGCGTCGTCCGGCAGCTTCGGCTTCTCGATCGCCGCGAGGTTCGCGCGCAAATGCTCCGCGTTACCCGTGCCGGTCAGTGTAACCGTAATTCCCGGCGTGTGCCGACAGAAGCGGTACGCCGCCTCGGGGAGGCTGTCCGCGACGCCGTTTTCCGTCAGGAAGCCGAGAACCTCCGCGTTTGCCGAAAGTCCCGCGCCGCCCTGCCCCGCGGCGAGTATCTTTTGCAGGTCGGACGCGAGCTGCGCCCTGTCGTGCAACGCTTTCCGCACCGCGAACATACACAGCGCCGCGACGTTGCGTTCGATAGCCTCCGGCAGTACGAAATTCGCCGCGGATGGGTTTATCAGATTGTAGCCGGTCATAATCACGTCGAACAGGTCGTCCGGCAGAGCCGTCCGGAACATTTTGTGCGACGTGTCCGAACCGAACTGCTCGGTCACGCCGAGAAAGCGGATTTTGCCCTTTTCCTGCGCGCGCTTCATCGCCGGATACAGCGCGTCTCTCGCGTAGGCGACGTCGGCTTCGACGAGCGCGTGTATGTGCCACACGTCAACGTAGTCGGTCTTAAGCTCGCGCAGACTGTCGTCAAGCGTTTTTTCCGCTTCCTCCGGGGTCATAAGCCCGCCGGAGCCGAAACTGCGGTACGGAAACTTCGTCGAAATCACATAGCTGCCGCGCGGGATTCCCGACAGCCCCTCGCCGACGGCTTCCTGCGTACCGTAAGCCGTTGCGGTGTCGAAGAACGTCACGCCCAGGTCGTACGCCGCGCGGACGATTCCGGCGGCGTGAGCAAGTCCCTGCGCGATACCGATTCGCGAAAATCCGCCGCAGCCGAGTCCCGCGGCGGTGACGGTAAGCCCCGTGCGTCCGAGTGTCGTAGTGGTCATATGCCTCTCCTTTTTATACGCTCGGTCGGACAAGTCCTCCCGCACTTCGTGCTCCGCACGGAGAACGCCGCCGAGGCGGCGGCTCGCGCGGCGGTTGACTCGGGTTCCGTTCGCAGCTTCGGCGGTACTCCCGCGACGCCGAATCACCAAACTCTGCTTTTTTGCAGCTTTTTTAGCCAAAAAGCGCGCGCCCCGCGTCCAATCCCCGCGGGCGTTACTTGCCCGAAACCGTGACCCCGCCGAAGCTGATGAACGGCAGCGCGCTCGAACCGTCGAGGTCCGGCTCGGAGCCTATGTCCACGATATTCTTCAGCAGCTCGAACACGTTTCCGGAAATCATCGTCTCGCTCACCGCGCCCGCGATTTTGCCGTTTTTGATGAGGAAGCTGTTTTTCGCCACGCCGGAGAAGTCGCCGTTCTGCGCGGGAGAGCCGCCGGAAAAACGATAGACGAGCAGTCCGTTTTCGATTCCCGCGAGCATTTCGCCGTATGTCTTTGTCCCGAGGGTCAGCGACTCGAAGTAACCGTCGTTTTTCGCGCGCGGCAGTCCGGTTTTAAGCGAGCCGTAAAGCCCGAGCTTGAAGCCGGTCAGCAAGCCGTTCCCGATAACTTCCTCGCGCTCGTTGACGAAGCCGTCGTCCGTGAACTTTTCCGGGAACAGTACGCGCGTCTCGTCCGGGTCGGCGATAAGCGTAAGCCGCGGGTCGGCGACGACCTCTCCGACTTTACCGAGCCACGGACTCGTCTTTTGGATAATCGACGCTGACCCGACCGCGTTCGACAGCGCGGACGAAATCAGCTCCGCCGCGACGTCCGGAGAGCAGAGCAGCGTCCCGGTGAATTTACCTTGTACCGGCTGGGTTTTAAGCTGCGGCTCCATCATCTCGACGGCGCGGCGCACGAACGGATAGCCGAGCAGGGGACGGTTGAAGTCCGCGGCGTTAAGCCCCGCGCCGAACATACTCGAAACCTCGTCGCCGTCGCGCGCGGAAAATTCCGCGGACGCGGAGTACCACGCGCGTTCGGTAAAAAAGCGGGTGCCGCTCGAGTTCGCGTACAGCTTGTTGCTCCGGCGGAAGCGCGAGATGAACTGCATAACGTCGAGTTTCGGATACTCGCGTTTCGTGTCCGCGAGAAATTCGGACATACGGTCGTATATCGCGTCGAGGTCGGGTTCGGTTGCGCCGGAACCCTGCTTCGACTCGCGCTCGCCCATATCCGGCGCGATTTGCTGCGCCTCGTCCGCGTCGGACGCTTTGGCGGCTTCGATTGCGTTTTCGACGGTTTTGTCTATACTCCCGCGGTCGGTTTTATTCGTCGCGGAGCCGCCGTATTTCTGCCCCGCGATGACGGACACGGTTACAGCCGACCCGAAAGTCGTCCGCATAAGCGAGAATTCGCCCGCGTCCACATTTAATTCGTCCGTGCGGTTGCCGGTCGAAACCGAAACCTCCGCGCCGTCCGCGCCGAGAGCTTTCGCCCGGTCGAGCGCGTACTGCGCCGCGTCGTACAGCGTCTGTTTTACGTCAGCCATTTCTATTTACCCCCGATGTTCACGCGGCATTTGACGGACGGTCCGCCCATACCGACGGCGATTTGCTGCTTCTTGCCGCACATTCCGCCGCTCGCCCAAGTCATCTCGTCCGACAGCATTGTGACGGTTTTGAGCAGGTCGAACGCCACGCCGGAAATCGTCGTGTCGCGGATTGCGCGTCCGAGTTTGCCCTTTTTGATTTCGTATCCCATAGTCACGCCGAACATAAACTCGCTCGTGAGGTCCGCCTGACCGTTGCCGGTCTGCACGAGATAATAGCCGTCGTCCACCGACGCAATCATATCGGCAAGCTTGTCTTTGCCCGGCAGAATCGCGGTGTTCCGCATACGGATAAGCGGTTCGTCCGAGAAGCAGTAAGCCCGCGCGTTGCCGGTCGGCTCGTGTCCGAACCGTTCCGCGGACTCGCGGTTGTGCATATAGCCGACGAGAACGCCGTCCTTTATAAGCTCCGCGTCTTTCGCAACCGTACCCTCGTCGTCCACAAACACCGACTGCGGCAAATCCGCGCCGAGCGCGGTGTGCGCGAAATCGGTGAGCGTCACGATTTCGCTCGCGACGGGTTTGCCGAGGAACGGTCCCGCGACGCTGCCGCCGAGGACTAAGTCCGCTTCGACCGTGTGTCCGATAGCTTCGTGCGCGAGAATACCCGCGAGGTTGGAGTCCATAACGACCTCGGCGGTACCCGCGCTCGCGAAAACGCCCTCGGCTTTCTTCATAACGTGTTCGTACACTTCGTCGAGCTTTGCGTAAAGCAAATCCGGCTTTGTAAACAGCTCGCCGAAGAAACCCGCGCCGCCGCCGAGATAGTCGAAGACCTCGACGTTGGAGCCGTCCGCCGCTTCCGCGGTAAGCACGGCGATAACGCCGGAGCGCGGCTTCACCGAATACACGTCCGCGCCGTCCGACGTGACAAGGTATTTGTCCGTGCAGTCCGACCGCGCGCTTATCGTGCGGCTTGTGAGTTTCGGATATTTTTCAACGATACGCGCGTCGATTTCTTTCGCGAAGTCGAGCAGGTATTTTTGCTCGGCGTCGTTGTACCCGGTAATCTTCGACGTGAGCTTTCTCGGCGGCAGAGCCGGAAGCGCGGGCCGCGGCGAGCCGAGACGCGAGGTCAGGAACTCCGCGTTGCGCTCCGCCGCGCGGAGTACGCTCGCGATTGACGCGTCGTCATACTCGGCGGCGGAAGAAAAGCCCCAGTATCCGCCGCTGTACACGCGCGCCGAAACGCCGGACTGCTCCGTGAAACCGTTCGCCATAACGTTCCCGGCAATAAGCGCGACCTGCCGGTTCATATTGCGCTGGAACCGAAGCTCCGTATGACCGGAGAGCTTCGGCTTGTACGCCGTGATTTTGTCCGTAAGCAAAATAAAACCTCCTGATTAGTCGCCCGGTCGGGCGATCGGGGTTCCCGCGAAGTCCGCAGACTTTGCGGGGTGAGAAAGACTCCTTGCGGGTTATTAACCGCTTGGTCGGCAAAGCCTCCCTGCGCTCCGTGCTCGCAGGCTCGCACGGGGTACGCGACTGCGGTCGCGGTGCCGCTTGGTCGGGCAAAGCCCTCTCGCGCTCCGTGCTCGCAGGCTCGCACGGGGTACGCGACTGCGGTCGCGGAGCCGCTTCTGCGGATATTATACCACAGGCACGAAGTGCCGTCGTGGTATATCAACTTAATAGGGTTAATATCCGCTTGCGGATATTATACCACCGCCGCAAACCTTTTTCAATAACAATTGTGAAATAATCGCGAAATTCCCGGCGGCTATTGCAAAAATAGAATTGTTGTAATATAATATCTAATATCCTATCCGCAGACCGCCGGGCAAAGCCCTTCGGGTCTGCTCAAGAGTAATTCATTCCGACCAAGCGGTAAAACGCCGCCGAAGGCGGCACCGCGACCGCAGGCGCGTACCCCGTGCGAGCCTGCGAGCACGGAGCGCAGGGAGGCTTTGCCGACCAAGCGGTAAACAGGGGGCGAACAATGGACGAAATGCTCAGCTGCAAGCTGTCAAAAATAGTCGCGGAGGTCGGTCTGCGGGTCGTTTACCCGTCAACCGACTATGAAAAAGTGCGCATTTTTTCCGGCGACGTACACCGACCCGGGCTTCAGCTCGCCGGGTTCTACGACTATTTCGACGCGCAGCGGATTCAGCTCATCGGATTTATGGAAATTTCATACATCGAATCGCTGCCGGAGGAAGCCCGCGAGCCGTGTCTCGACGCGCTGTTTTCGCAGCGGTTCCCCGCTCTCGTCTGCTGTCACGACGTAGAGATTCCGGAGCTGTTTTTCAAGCTCTCGGAGAAATATGACATAACGATTCTCGCGAGCGATATGAACACGTCGGACGTTATGTCGAACCTCATACGCATCGCGCGGCGCGCGCTCTCGCCGACGATTACGCGGCACGGAGTGCTTGTCGAGGTGTACGGCATCGGCGTTCTGATTCTCGGCGAGTCCGGCGTCGGCAAGAGCGAGACCGCGCTCGAACTGCTCAAACGCGGACACAGGCTCGTCGCGGACGACGCGGTTGAGATTCAGGTGTCGGACGTTAACACGGTCGCCGGAACGTCGCCGTCGCTGATTCGTCACTATATGGAGCTTCGCGGCGTCGGGGTTATCGACGTACGCCAGATTTTCGGAGCCGGAGCCGTCAAGGACAGGCAGAATATCCATCTCGTCGTCAATCTCGAGCCGTGGAAAGACAAGTTTAACTACGACCGGCTCGGAATCGAGGACGAAACCGTGAATATACTCGGGGTGGACATAACGTCGCGGACGATTCCGATTCGTCCGGGGCGCAATCTCGCAATCATTCTTGAGGTCGCGGCGATGAACCAGAAGCAGAAGTTCTCCGGACACAACGCCGCGCTCGACTTCACGAACCAAATCAACGCGCACTTTGACGCGCAGCTCAAGGGGGAGCTTTAATGCTTGCCGACGCGCTCGCCGAAATCGAAAAGTCCGGCGCGGAAATACTGCGCTCGGAGCCGCTGTCGCGCCACACGTCGTTCCGCATAGGCGGCGCGGTTACGGCGATGATTTTTCCGCGCTCGACGAAGCAGCTCGCCGGTATAACGCGCATAATAAGGGAGCGCGGCGCGCCGTCGCTCGTCCTCGGGCGCGGCACGAACATTCTCGCGGACGACCGCCCGCACGAACTGATTGCCGTCAGTACGGCGAAGATAGCGGAGGAGCTTGCGTTCGTCGGCGGCGGCACGGTTCACGCTTCCTGCGGCGCGCCGCTCTCGCGGGTCGCCGCGTACGCCGCGGAACACGGACTCGGAGGACTCGAATTCGCGCAGGGAATACCCGGCTCGCTCGGCGGAGCCGTGTATATGAACGCCGGAGCCTACGGCGGGGAGCTGTCCGCCGCGGTCGGCTCGGTTCGCGCGGTCACTCCCGGCGGCGAAACGCGCGAGCTGTCCGCCGCGGAGTGCCGGTTTGCTTACCGGAGCAGCCTGTTCGCGGACGGCGGGTATACGATACTGTCCGCGGACATAAAGCTCGCCGCCGCCGACCGCGACGAAATCGCGATGCGTATGCGCGACTTCGCCCGCCGCCGCCGCGAGTCGCAGCCGCTGGAGCAGGCGAGCGCGGGGAGCGCGTTCAAACGTCCGAAAGACGGATACGCCGCCGCGCTTATCGACGGGTGCGGACTGCGCGGCTTCCGCGTCGGGGACGCGATGGTGTCCGAAAAGCACGCCGGCTTCGTCGTGAACGCCGGCGCGGCGACGTTCGCCGACGTTATCGCGGTCATAAATCACGTCCGGGAGACGGTGCTTCGCGAAAAAGGCGTTGCGCTCGAACCGGAAGTGATGATAATTGACAGCTGACGAGTCCGGAACGGCGGCGCGCGCTCCGGCGCGGCTCGTTCATCGTCGATTATAAAAGGGGGTGCCTTTAACGGACATTTTAATCATCACCGGACTTTCCGGCGCAGGCAAGTCGCGCGTCGCCGCCGTACTCGAGGATATGGACTTCTACTGCGTCGATAATATGCCGGTGGAGCTTATGAGCAAGTTCTCGGAGCTGATTTCGGGTATGAGCGAGAAATACCGCCGCGTCGCGCTCGTCACCGACGTGCGGACGCTCGGGAGCGCGGACGAGATGTTCCGCGCGGTCGGCGTGCTTAAGTCATTCGGAATCGGCTCAAAGATTCTGTTTATCGAAGCCTCCGTCCCGACGATTGTGAAGCGGTACAAGGAATCCCGCCGCCGTCACCCGCTCGATGCGGACGGCTCCGACCTCGAGGACGCGGTGCGCCGCGAGATAGAGCTGCTCGCGCCTATCCGCGCCGCGGCGTACGAGATAATCGACACGTCGAGCCTGACGCTCGGCAGTCTGCAAACGCGTATGGTCGGGATTTTCCCGTCGGAGTCCGCGGCGCAGAGCCTTGCGGTTAACGTCAAGTCGTTCGGCTTCAAGCACGGACTGCCGATTGAAGCCGACCTCGTGTTCGACGTGCGGTTTCTGCCGAACCCGTACTACGTCGAATCCCTGAAACCGCTTACCGGGGAGAACCCGGCGGTCTCCGACTACGTTATGTCCGGCGGCGAGACGCGCGAGTTCTTCGCCAAGCTGTGCGATATGCTCGACTTTCTGCTCCCGCTGTACGTCAGAGAGGGCAAACGGTACCTCGTCGTCTGTATCGGCTGCACCGGAGGACGGCACCGTTCCGTCGCGATTGCCGCCGCGCTGTGCCGCTATATCGAGCAGAAGGGCTATCCGTGCGACTGCGTACACCGGGACTCGGCGAAATGACGTCGTTCGCAAGTGAAACGAAAGACGAGCTGTGCCGCGCGCCGGTCTCGAAAAAGTGCTGCGCGGTTGCGGAAATGTACGGCGTGTTCGCGTTCTGCGGCGTGTTCTCGCCTACCGAAGCGCGGATAATCACCGGCAACCGCAAGTTCGCGAAGCGCGCGGAGACGCTTATGCAGACGGCGTACGGGCTGACGTTCGACGAGGAGCGCGGCGGCGACGGCGGCAAAATCAGTCTCGTAGTGCGCGACGCGGCGAAAATCGCCGCGATTGTCGCGTCGTTCGGCTTCGGCGAACTCGTTTCGATGCACGTCAACCTCGGCGTGCTCGAAGAGGAGTGCTGCCGCGTGAGCTTTCTGCGCGGGGCGTTTCTCGCCGGGGGTTCGGTCAACAACCCCTACAAAAGCTATCATCTCGAGCTTATAAGCCGCCACCGCAGCGCGGCGAGGGAGACCGCCGCGCTGCTCGGCGAAGCCGGTTTCTCACCGAAGCTGTCCGAGCGGTCGGGGGCGGACGTGATATACTTCAAGCGTTCCGGCGCAATCGAGGAACTGCTGACGCTGCTCGGCGCGCCGAACCACGCGATGCGCGTTATGGAAGCGAAAATCGAAAAGGAGATGAACCAGTCGGTCAACCGCAGGGTAAACTGCGACACGGCGAACGTCTCCAAAACCGTTATCGCGTCGGAAAAGCACACGGATTTCATCGAAAAACTGCGTCCGTTTCTCTCCGACCTGCCGGACAGGCTCCGTATAACCGCGGAACTCCGTCTCGCGTATCCGGAGCTTTCGATTACGGAACTGGGCGCGATGTTCTCGCCGCCGATTTCCAAGCCCGGGCTGAACCACAGGCTGCGGAAGCTGCGCGAAATCGCCGAGTCCGTGATGTGAGCGGAGCCGCTTCGCGGCGGTATGCGCCCGCGGGCGCGGGGCATTTTCGCACTCTGCGGAGTGCGGGACGTATTTCGCCGCGCGGCGGGTTTGCGCCGCTTGCGAGCGGCGCGATTCCCGGGGGACTACAGGGGCTTTGCCCCTAAAGCCCCCCGGAACCCCCCCTTACCCCGGGGAACGGAAGTCGCGCTCACGCTGTTCGCGCAGGGTCGTTGCGGTGGGTAGCCGCACACCGCGCGGCGCGGTTGAAGACCGCGAGCGCGCGGCGCAACCGCACCGCAGCCGCTGCCGTGTGAGCGAGCGCATAATGCGCAAGCCGCCGCGAGTAACGTTCCGTCAGCGAGCTTGCGAGCCGTACGGAACGGCAGCGGCGTCAAATTCGAGCTTTGCGAGAATTTATTGAGCGACGGGAGGCTCCGCCGACCAAGCGGCTAATAAGCGACAGCACGGCTTTGCCGTGCGGAGCGGTAAATAAAGGAGAGTTAAAAATATGGGACTGATTAAAGCGATTGCCGGGTCTGTCGGCGGCGTTCTCGCCGACTCGTGGAAAGAGTTTTTCTACTGCGACGCGCTCGGAAACAACATTCTCGCCGTCAGGGGGCAGAAGCGCGCGTCGAAACGCTCGTCCAACACTAAGGGCGGCGAAAACGTCATCTCCGACGGAAGCGTCATAGCCGTCGCAAGCGGACAGGCGATGATGATTATCGAAAACGGCAAAGTCCGCGAATACGCCGAGGAGCCGGGCGAATACACATTCGACACTTCGCTCGAGCCGAGCATTTTCGCGGGTTCGTTCGGCGCGTCGCTGCTCGCGTCAATCGGCAGCATCGGAAAGCGGTTCACGTTCGGCGGCGAAGCTGCGAGCGACCAGCGCGTGTACTACTTCAACAAAAAGGAAATGCTCGACAACAAGTTCGGCACGGCGAGCCCGATTCCGTTCCGCGTCGTTGACCGCAACATCGGACTCGACATTGACATTTCGGTGCGCTGCAACGGCTCATATACTTACGTTATGGAGAATCCCGCACTGTTCTATGCGAACGTCTGCGGCAACGTCGAGCGCGAGTACGCGCGCGACGGCATCGACACGCAGATGAAAAGCGAGTTTCTGCACGCGCTGCAACCCGCTTTCGCGAGAATCTCCGACCTTGGCATACGCTACAGCGCGCTTCCCGGTCACACGGAGGAGCTTGCGGACACGCTTAACTCCGCGCTGAAGCAGAAGTGGCTCGAAACGCGCGGACTGCGGCTCGTCTCGGTGTCGATAAACTCCGTCACCGCGCCCAGGGAAGACGAGGATATAATCAAGCAGGTGCAGCGCACGGCGGTAAACCGCGACCCGGGTATGGCGGCGGCGGCGATTGCCGGCGCGCAGGCGGACGCTATGCGCGCCGCGGCGGAGAACAAAGGCGGCGCGATGAACGGCTTTATCGGTATGAATATGGCGAACGCCGCCGGCGGTATGAACGCGAACGCGCTGTTCGATATGGCGGCGCAGAACCAAAAAGCCGCTCCGTCCGGCGGCTGGACGTGTTCCTGCGGTCACGGCGGAAACCTCGGCAAATTCTGCGCGGAGTGCGGCAAGCCGAAACCCGCCGGCGCGCGCTCATACAAGTGCGACAAGTGCGGCTGGGAGCCGGACGACCCGAGCAATCCTCCGAAGTTCTGCCCCGAGTGCGGCGACGTCTTCGACGACCGCGACGCGGCGAAGTAAGGCGCGGGGTTGCGCGGCTGCGGGCGAGGGTTAGGTTTCGCACTCTGCGGAGTGCGGGACGTTTTTCCGGGGGACTACAGGGGCTGCGCCCCTAAAGCCCCCCGGTCCCCCCTTACCCCCGGGGAACGGAAAACGCGCTCACTCTGTTCGCGCAGGGTCGTCGCGGTGAACAGCCGCACACTGCGGTGGTACGCACAAAAATCCCGAGCGCGCGGCGCAGTGTGCGGCGACCCACCGCAACGACCCAAAGTGAGCGGAGCGAACGCCATTATCGCGTCTCCGGGGGGTCAGAGGGGGTCCGGGGGAGCCATAGGGGGTTTCCCCCTGTGGTTCCCCCGGCGTACGCGCCGCTCGCAAGCGGCGCAATCCGCCCGCGGCGATAAATATTGAGCGACGGGAGGGCTTGCCCGACCAAGCGGCAAGCAATGTGGAGAGCCGTCGCAGACGGCTCCGCCGCGAGTAACGTTCCGTCAGCGAGCTTGCGAGCATACGGAACGGCAGCGGCGTTTTTGAGCCGCTACGCGGCGAAAAATATTGAGCGCAGGGAGGGCTTGCCCGACCAAGCGGTAAAAAGGAGCGAATGCAATGAGCGACAGCGACAGCCTCATCTTCGCCGCGTATATCGTCGCCCGCGCGGACTGCGCCGTCACGGCGGCGGCGGTCGGCGACGTCGCCGAGGAATGCGCCGGGCTTACATACTTCGAGACCGCGCTGCTGCTTGACCGGCTCGCCGGGAGCGGACTGCTCTCGCTCGACCGGGCGGGGTACCGCATCACCGCGGTCGGCGCGGAGCGCGTCGCTGTCGCGTCGAAGTCGCTGCCGTATTCGCTGCGCGTCAAAGCCGACAGGCTCGCCCGCGGACTGCGAGAGAACGGAGCGCGTCGCCGCGCGGTCAAAACGTCGCGCAACGTCCTGCGGGACGGCGGTTTTTCCGTGACGATGACGTTGTCGGACGGCGCGCTCGAGCCGCTGTCCGTAACTATGTACGCGCCGACGGACGCGGACGCGGAAACGCTTGAGCGCAGCTTCGCGTCCCGCGCGGAGGAAGTGCTGTCACTGCTGATAAAAACGCTCGCGGAAAAGCGCGATTAGCGTTGCGCGGTCATTGCCGCGCGGGTTTTCGAGGACGTGCGCGAGCAGTTCGGTGAGCGTTTCGCCAAGCTTCGCGCCGGGTTCCGCGCCCGCGGCGAGCAGGTCTGCTCCGCTGACCGCGAGCATTCCGAGATTGCGCGGCTCGCCGGACGCGACGACGCTCAACGCGAGAGCGTACGCGCCGCCGCCGGCGACGCAGTCGTAAGCCGCCGCCGCCGCGAACGCCGTTTCGTCGCCGTATTCGGCGAAGAGCCGCTTGATTCCCGCCCGCGTGAACCGCGCGCCGTCCGCCGCCGCCGCGAGTTCCGCACCCGCGCCTGCCGTTCGGACGGTGCGGTTGTCGAACCGCAGAGCTTTGAGGAACCGCGGCGCGGAGTCGATAAGTCCGTCGCGCGCGAGTATCGCCGCGAACGCCGCCGCGCGTACGCCCGTGTCGAGCGGCAGGTACGCAATCCGGCGCAGCGCGCCGCCGTCCGCAACTCCGCGGAGCGCGGCGGGCGACAGCAGTCCGAGCCGCAGGGACAGTCCGGCGGCTTCCGGCGCGTCGGACAGCAGGATTCCGGCGGTCTCGTCGCGGACACGCTCTCTCGACAGCTTTTCGCACAAATTCGCGCATCTTTCAATAGCCATTAGCGTATTTCCCTCAATTTCAAAGCGGAGCTGCGCCGAAAACCGCACGGCGCGGAACATTCGCAGCGCGTCCTCGGCGAAGCGCGTCTCCGGGTCGCCGACGGCGCGGATAATCCGCGCGCCGAGGTCGCGCCGCCCGCCGAACGGGTCGGTTATGACGCCGGAAGCGTCCGCCGCCATCGCGTTGACGGTGAAGTCGCGCCGCGCAAGGTCGTCGCGCAGCCCGGTTCCGAAGCGCACTCCGTCCGGGCGGCGCGAGCCGGAAGCGTACGCCCCGTCGGTGCGGAACGTCGTGACTTCGACGTTGCCGCCCGGCGCGAGAACCGTTACGGTGCCGTACTTTTCTCCGGTCGGCGCGGTGTGCGGAAACAGCGTTTTGACCTCGTCCGGGAGCGCGGACGACGCAACGTCCCAGTCGCGCGGCGTTCGCCCGAGCAGGTCGTCGCGGACGCAGCCGCCGACGAAATACGCCTCGTGTCCCGCGTCCGCGAGTGCGGTTACGACGCGAAGCGCGTACTGCGGAATATGCAGCATCGCCGCACCTCCTTTTATTTTACCTTATTTTACCGCTTGGTCGGGCGAAGCCCTACCGTCGCTCAATGTTTCGCCGCGGGCGGGTTGCGCCGCTTGCGAGCGGCGCGGACACCGGGGGAACCACAGGGGGAAACCCCCTATGGCTCCCCCGGACCCCCTCTAACCCCCGGAGACGCGAAAATGGCGTTCGCTCCGCTCACTTTGTGTCGTTGCGATGGGTCGCCGCACTGTGCGCCGCGCAGTTGAAGACTGCGGGTGCGCGGCAGACAGTGGGAAGGCATTTCGGCACAGGCGCGTAACGCACCGCCGTTGTGCCGAAACTTAGAGCGACAGAGGGCTTTGCCCGACCGAGCGGTTAATTGCGCGGCGCAGTGTGCGGCGACCCGCCGCAACGACCCTGCGCGAACAGCGTGAGCGCGGATTCCGTTCCCCGGGGTAAGGGGGGTTCCGGGGGGCTTTAGGGGCATCGCCCCTGTAGACCCCCGGGAATACGTCCCGCACTCCGCGGAGGGCGAAATCCTACCCCGACCGCGGGCGCATAACGCCGCGAAGCGGCTCCGCCACGGCGAAAACTGCCGAACGGCAAAAACAGAGTGTTTTCGCTCTTGCAATAAGCGTGAGATGTGCTAT
>JAITNK010000036.1 GCA_031290515.1 Oscillospiraceae bacterium | reverse complement strand
GCGACCAACTTGAAAACGCATTAAGGTCGCCAGTCCCCTGTTTCAATCCACGCCGCCCGTGAGGGCGGCGACTTCCGGCTTTGCCGTTTGTATAATATTTTTTTTGTTTCAATCCACGCCGCCCGTGAGGGCGGCGACTGTATTGACCGTAAGCCCGCTAAATGTAATCGGCGTTTCAATCCACGCCGCCCGTGAGGGCGGCGACTTTGACGGTGTAGCACCCGCGACCGTGGCGTTCGTGTTTCAATCCACGCCGCCCGTGAGGGCGGCGACGTCATCAACGATAATCTGATACCCAAGATACGCGGGTTTCAATCCACGCCGCCCGTGAGGGCGGCGACTGGTGATTTTCAAGAAATCCCTTATGTCGCTTTGGTTTCAATCCACGCCGCCCGTGAGGGCGGCGACTGCGCGACCTGCTCACCGATTGCGGTCATCGGGGTTTCACACCACGCCGCCCGTGAGGGCGGCGACTGCGGAAAGTGCAAACTTTCCACCGCCATTGTACATAATTTTGCCGGTTCTGTCAAGCCCTTGCAGCAATTGCGGGATAATACATATTATAACCGCAAAAACTTGACGGATTATTCGCGTTTTCGCGGTGCGAAGGTCGCGGCGTTTTTATGTTCGCTTTATGTTCGCACTCAAACAATCAGCGTTTCCGTCACGTCAAACGACGGCTTCGCGCCGTAGTGCTCGACTTTGCTCTTATAGTTGTTACCGAGCGTATATATCCGCAGGCTGTCGCACTTTTCGTCTATCAGTTTTATCAGCTTCGACTTCAGCAGCGCAAACTGCGACGCGTCCAGATGACACTCGAACACGGAGTTCTGCACGCGCTGACCGTGATTCACGCAGGTTTTGGACACCTGCCGCAGACGTTTGCGCCCCGCCGCGTCTTCCGTGCTCACATCGTATGTTATCAAAACCAGCATAAGTCACTTCCATAAAAACGGCGGATACTCGTCGAGGTCTCCGCGAAGATGCCGCGCGAGCAGCAGCGACTGCGCGTGCGGGACGAGTCCCCACTCTATCTTTTCGCTTAAATACGGGTGCGTTATCGTCTCGCGCTTGCGCGCCTGCCACGCGGCGAGGAATTCGCGGCGCGCCTCGTCTTTCAAAAGCACCGCGCCGCTCTCCTGAGTTTTGAACGCCGACGCGTCGATTTTACGGTTGTTCACAAGCGTCAGCACAAATCTGTCGGCGAACACCGCGCGCAGCTCTTCGGTTAAGTCGAGCGCGAGCGATTTTCTTCCCGGTCTGTCACGGTGCAGAAACCCGACGTACGGGTCGAGTCCCACGCCGCAGAGTGCCGCCGCGCAGTCGTTTGCGAGCAGACTGTATGCGAAGGACAGCAATGCGTTGAGGTTGTCCATAGGCGGTCTGCGCGAACGCGATTTGAAGTAGAAGTCGCTCTTGTTTTGCAGTATCATTTCATCGAACACGGAGAAATACCGCTGCGCCGCCTCGCCCTCGACTCCGCGGAGAACGCCGGGCGATTCGGCTTCGCGCGCCGGCGGAATCGCGTTCGCAATCGCGCGCGCGGCTGCTTGTACGCGCGCCGCGTCAATCCGCAATTCGTGGTCGCGCACCGCGCGCTCTATCACCCACCGCGAGTTGTGCAGTTTTGCCGCGATCATATTGCGCGCGATTTTGACGCTCGCGGACTCGTCGTCGGCGACACGGTACTGTGTACGGCGCAAAAGTACGTTGCCTTGACGGTCGCCGGCGACGTCCGCCAGAAAGTGTCCGCTCGCCGTCATAAACGTCAGCGCGATACCGCGCTCGGCGCACGCGCCCATAAGCGCGGGGCTTGCGCCGGTGTATCCGAACGTCACGACGGCTTCGAGATTCAGCAGCGGCACGCGCAGGAGCGTTTCAGCGTCGCGCAACACGACAATGTTTTCTCCGTCGAGCGACAGATATGTATCCGGCGTTGTGACATAAAGCGTGTTCAGCAGCTTCTTCACGCGTCGCCCCGCAGTTCGCTGTCGAGATACGCCCGGACGCTGCGGCTTTGTTCCGGCAGTTTCGGCAGACATAAGTCGCGCAGCGAACACGCGCCGCACGATTTCGTCGGCTTAACGCGCAAGCTGCTCCCGCGCTCCGTTAACTCGTGCATCTGCGCGAACATATCGCGTACCGCGCCGCGCAGTTCCGCCGTCAGTCCGACCGGTTCGCGGCGGCGCGTTTCGCCGTAGTACAGGTACCCGGTTTCAATTTCGCCGCAGCACAGCATTTCCTCAAGGCACATTGCCTGCGCCGTGAGCTGCAGACGGTCGGCGTCGGAAACTTTCGGACTGCCGCGCTTGTACTCGACGGGGCGCGGGAACCATTTGCCGGGTCTCCCGGTAAGCTCGACGCCGCGCTCGTCGTCCGGCGTGAACTCCGTGACGTCGCACTGCCCCGAAACGCCGAGCTTGCGGGAGAACACCCGCATTTCGCGCGCAACAATCAAGCCGCCGCGCTTTTCGGCAAGCATAGGGTTATGCGCGCGCTCGTGCATAAGCGCGCCCTCGGTCGTGCGCAGGTTGTCAGCCCAAGCGTTTTCGATATGTATCAGAGCCCACTGGCGGCGGCAAAACGCGAAATGCTGTATCCCGGAAAGTTGCAGGAAGTCGTCTTCGTCATACATCGCGGCGGATAATTTCAACTCCGGCGGGAGCGTCGCCTACCGTGACCTCGTAATCCGCGTACGCGCGCGGGACGGCAACGCCGCCGCGGCGCGCGACAGTCACAAGCTCAAACAGCCTGTGCGACGGCGCGCAGCCGAGTTTCGCGCCGCTTTCCCGCTCGGCTCCGCCGCTGTCGGCGCGTCCCGCGTGTTTGAAGATAATCAGCTCGCGCAGCGTCATAATTCCGCGCGCCGCGCTTCTGTCGTCGTCGAACATATGCGTAATTGCAGTCCAGAGAAGTTCCAGGTCAGCTTCGGAAAAACCGGTAACGCGCTCCGCCAGATTCGCCGAGACGAACCCCTCCTGCCGGTACAGACCGTACGGCACGATATGCTTGCGCCCCATCTCGGTCGAAGCCGTGGCGGCTTTATCGTCCGTCGTGATTGCGACGCGCGTAATCGTCACTTCCTGCGGCGAGATAGGGTCAACGCTCTTGCCGAACGCGAGCTGAACCGGACCGCGCACCTGTCCCGCGACGTTGGAGAGGTCGTTGTCCTTTGCCGCCGTCGTCATTACCGCGCCGAACGTGCGAATGTCAAAGAAGCTCTTGCACATAAAGTCGCGGAAGGATTCGCTCTTTCCCGCTTTGTCCTTAATGTCTTTGACTGCGCTTACGCCCTTTGCGTCCTGCGAGTTCAGCGAAACGTCCTGCTTTATGTAAATGTCATATCCGGGTTCGCCGTCTTTCACAAGGTCTATGTAGTTGCGGATTTTGCGCTTTATGCACACGTCGGTGACGATACCGCGCCCGGTCTCGGGGTCGGTTCGCGGCATATTGCCGGCGTCGGGGTCGCCGTTCGGGTTGCCGTTCTCCACATCGTAGAGAATCACGAAGTCATAGCGGTTTTGGATAGCGTTCTCATATAGTTTACTCATTTTCCTGTCCCTCATTTTTCTGATTTGTCGCGCCAGAACCAACTGCCGTCCTCCTTGGAACGATATAAGTCCTGCGTCTGGTGATAGTAGCCGAGAATGAACCGTCCCTGATCCTCGAGTGAAAGCGCGGCGGGGAACGGCGTCTGCTCGATGTCGAGTATATCGAGCAGTTCGCCCTTGCGCTTTGCATAAACGATTTGTAATCCTGCTTTGTCTACCTTGTGATGCTCCGACAGCTTAAGCAGCGTCGGAAACGCGCTTGCGGGGTTCGCGCACGCCTTGGAAAAGTATCCGTTATGAACGGTACTTGCACCGTTTGCGTCGTGTTGCAGACGCTCGATGGTCGCAAACAGTCTGCCGAGGGTATACGCGGTGTCTGCGGAATTGGGATTTAGTGCCATACTGACCTCCTCGTTGAAATTTCGTATAAGTACCGCTTTGATTATCGCGGCTTTTGCGCGGTTAATATCGCCGCCGGCGCGGATTCGCGTGAGAATCGCGTTGTACAGAGGCGCGGGATAGCGCGCGCCGGTGATTATGCTGTTTATGAGCTGTCCGCCGAGCAGAGGCGCGGCGTCCGACGCGGAGCCTTTGACGGTCGTCTCCGCGAGCAGAATCCAATAGGGAATATGCTTGAACTTTTCGTCGCGCGAACTGTAAATCTCAAGATTGCGATAGTGCTCGGTCAGCTTTCCGATGACGCTCCCGAAGCTCGACGTGTGGAAAAAGCGCACGCTGATCCTCTTCATTTGCAAGGACAAGCAAAGCACATAGAACGGTTTTTCCCAAGTGACCCCCTCCATATCCGGAAGCTTACCATTTGCCGCCTTTTCCATTATCGCCGATAGCTGCTCTTCGCCGCTCTCATTTGGGACTGTATTTGGGCCTATACAACCTGAATATATTTCGGATTCTTTTACTTCGTCTTCCGCCCAATAGACTACCGTGTCCGCACCTATAGACTGTCTGTGCTTGCTGCCTTTATGAAGCAGATCGTTCAAAGCTGTTACATAGGCAAATGTCGCGTATTCCCCAATTTGCGCGGCAGGATCTTTTTGCGTCCGCCCATATGAGGTGAAAGCAGGCTTGTTTGCGTTTATAAGAGACGGCGAATCCTTGCCCAAACCTTTTATATTACCGTGCAATTTCGCTTCAGTGTCAATTTTCCCTGTAACAAGACAGAGTTTTCCGTCTGCGTTTTCTGAATGGATATTGTTCCATACATTACGAATCTCAGGATAGTCGATAATACGCTTTCCTTCAAACGCAAACAGGCACACAGTTTTTCTGCCGATTCCCGGCGGAACAGTATGCTCTTCTGCATTATCAAAAAACGCACATATTGCTCTCGCGGCAGGAGAGTCAATATCCCGCAGCAACTGCGTATGCAGCTCTTTGCTTTTTGCGTATTTTTCAGCACCCCTTTTATGCTTTTCTTTTTCGTCTTCAATTCCAAACAGGTACCCGCCCTCATCACACAAAAATGACGCTTTTATACCGGAGGTTCTGCCTTTCGGCAGTTCGGGCAATACATACTCCGTTTTGTTTTCGTGGGACGACGGTAATATGCTGCCATCGGCTGATATATCAATGATGTAATCCGCTTTCCGTTTCTGCCAGCCGGGCTCGACTTCGCGCGCCGACTCGTACCGCCGCACAAGCGCGTTAATAATCATCGCAGCACCTCCGCGTTTCGCAGGTCAAGTACGCCGGACTTCATCTCCGCCATAAAGTACAGCGGAACCCACTCCGTCACGTTTCCGGCTTTGTCCTTGACATAGTCAATATCGTACAGCATCAGACCGAGGCTGCGCGTCTCGTCAATCGGCGTCGGCGGCGTAACGTCCGGTTCGGTAAGTTTTACGGTCGCGGGGAACTCGCGCGTGCCGAGATACGGCGTGTGGAAACACTGACCGTTTCTGAGGCGGCGCGTAATCATCTCCGCGAACTTGCCCTCGTTGTCGGAGTTCCCGGCGGCGTCCGTCATCTCGAAGTGCGCCGTCACAATGTAACGCACGTCGCGCAGAACGAGCGAGGCGCGCTGCGCCCTGTCGTCGGACGCGGCGATATAGTCGCGTCCCGCGGACGCTTTTGAATTTACCTCGTTGCGCCGGATGTTCTCGAACCGAATCGGACTGCACACCGCGATTTCGTCGATTACATACCGTATCGCGGGTTTCCACATAACGGCTTCGAGAATTCCGCGCGCGGCGGACGGCGTTATCACGTCGTAGCTCACGCGCTCGACTTTCAGCTCCGGGCGCGAAAAGCACGCGTATTCCCCGCTGATTTCAACCTTTACTCCGTACATCGCAGTTCACCCTCTCAAATAATATACGCCTCGCCGCCCGCCGCGCGGAACAGTTCGCGGGTGCGCTCGCCTTTGCGGAACCGCGTTTCGAGTTCCGGCGCGTCGCGCAGAACGTACAAGCTGACCGAGTCGTCGTCTATGATTTTCACGCTGTCGGCGATTTCGCGGAACGGGAAGCTGAAGCTCTTTCCGCTGCGTTCGATTTTTTTGAGTATCTCTTCGGCGTCGAGCGCGCCGTCGCCCTTGTTGTAGAACAGCTGCTCAAAAAACGCGGCGACCGCGTCGAGAGACGACAGGTCGGCGTACCGGCGGGCGGTTTGCTCAAACGCTCCGATTGCCGCCGCCATAGCGCGCGGCGGATTATGGTCTGCGGACTTGAATATGTATACGAACGACTCGTCCGGCGGACGTCCGCCCTCCCGGTTGCACCGACCCGCGGCCTGCACAATGGAATCAAGACCGGCTTCCTCCCGGAATACAGTCGGGAAATCGAGGTCAACGCCCGCTTCGACCATACTCGTGCTTACGACGCGGCAGGGTTTCCCGTTCCGCAGCAGACAGCGGATTTTTGCGAGAACGCGCGTTCTGTGTTCCGGATACATAGTCGTAGAGAGATGAAAAGTGCCGCCGCTTTCCGTATTTTCCGCAAGTCCGGCGAATATGCGCTGCGCCTGACGGCGGGTGTTCACAATGCAGAGTACCTGCTTATGACCGCGCAGACGCCCCGTCAGCTCGCTGCCGGTCAGCGGTTCGTCAATCCGGACAAGCGTCACCCGGCGGAGAAATTCGTACAATTCGCCCGGGTTCTCCGTTATCTCCTGCGGCGAGAGCGGAGCAAAGTACCTGTCAAGCGACGACTGCGTCGCCGTGGCGAGTACAGCCGTCGCGCCGTAAACCTCCGCAAGCTCGCGTATCGCCCGAACGCACGGCAGCAAATACGGCTGCGGAATCATCTGCGCCTCGTCGAAGATAATCACGCTTTCCGCAATATTGTGCAGTTTGCGGCACTTGCCCGGTTTCGCGGCAAAGAGCGACTCGAAAAATTGGACGCTGCTTGTGACAATCACGGGATAATCCCAGTTCTCGGCAGCGAAACGCTTTGCGTCGTTTTCGTTTTCGTCGCCGTCGTAGTTCGCGTTCGAGTGATGCCGCAATACGTTTTCCGCGCCGAGAATATCCTCGAAAACCTTTGAGTTCTGCTCGATAATGGTGTTGTACGGCACAACAAAAATCACGCGGCGCATACTGTGCTTCGCCGCGTGTTGAAGTGCGAACGCCAGGCTCGCGATGGTTTTTCCGCTGCCGGTAGGTGCGGTGAGCGTAAACAAGCCCTTACCGGACTGCGACGCGTCAAGACAATTGCGAAGCAGCGCGGTTCTGCGTCTGTACAGTTCGGAAACAGGTTCGGTCGGATTGAGGTATTTTTCGGTTTCGGAATTAAGCCGTCCGCAGAGTTCCTCAACCGACGAGCCTCCGCCGCGTTTCGCCGCGGAATCGGACCGCATAAACGCTTCGGTGTCAAGATAATCCGCGTCCACGAGCGCGGAATACAGCATACGCGTGAAAAACAGCGCGCCGAAAGTATCTTTGATTTTAGCGGAAGGCGGCGTGAGCGACGGCGGAGGCAGCTCCTCCCTGTATGCGTCGTACGGTTCGGCTTTTCGCTTCAGCCGCGCGTGAAGAGTCGGTTCGTCCTCGCCGTCGGTTTTGCTGCCGCCGTCCGGCAA
>JAITNK010000009.1 GCA_031290515.1 Oscillospiraceae bacterium | reverse complement strand
TTGGATTATCTTATGCTTGCAGTAAGTTAGAAACTTGCCGCAGATTGCTCACCGCACACTCACGGGAACTGCAAGCCGCTCACAGAATCGGTCAAACGCTTCTGTGAGAAAAGTTATTTCAGGTCCGCCGCGCGCTCCCCGCCCTAAACCGCCGCAGCCGCAGCGCGTTCGTCAGCACCGAGACGCTCGACAGGCTCATCGCGGCGGCGGCGAACATCGGGTTCAGCAGCAGCGTTTCGTTGCCGGTAATCAGGTACAGCAGTCCCGCCGCGACCGGGATTCCGACCGTGTTGTAGCCGAACGCCCAGAACAGATTCTGCTTAATGTTGCGGATTGTGCGCTTGGAAAGCTCGATTGCGGTCGGTACGCCGCCGAGGTCGGAGCGCATAAGCACAATATCCGCCGACTCCATAGCCACGTCGGTTCCGGAGCCGATTGCGATTCCGACGTCCGCCTGCGCGAGCGCGGGCGCGTCGTTGATTCCGTCGCCGACCATCGCGACGCGGAGGTTTTCCGCCTGCAATTTCTTGACTTCGTTCGACTTGTCCCGCGGCAGAACCTCCGCGAGTACGCGGTCGATGCCGACCTGCTTCGCGATTGCGGCGGCGGTTCGCGCGTTGTCGCCGGTTATCATCGCGACACCGATGCCCATTGCGCGCAAGTCTTTGATTGCCGCCGCGCTCGACGGCTTCACAACGTCCGCAACCGCGACGAGTCCCGCGAGCGCGCCGTCCTCCGCGACGAACATCGGCGTTTTGCCTTCTGACGCAAGCCTGTCGGACTCCGCCGCGAGCGCGCCCGCCGCGATTCCTCGCTCCTCCATAAGCAGGCGGTTCCCCGCGAGTACGACCGAGCCGCCGATTCGCGCCTCGATTCCGCGCCCGGTTACGGACTCGAAATCGTCCGCGGCAAGCAGGTCGAGACCGCGCTCGCGGGCTTCTGCGGTTATCGCGCGCCCGAGCGGGTGTTCGGAGCCGGTTTCGGCGGACGCGGCGAGCAGCAGCAGCCGCTCCTCCGACACGTCTCCGACCGGGAGCAGGTCTGTGACCGCGGGCTTGCCCTCGGTAATCGTGCCGGTTTTGTCGAACACTATCGCGTCGAGCTTGTGCGCGGTTTCAAGGGCTTCGCCGCCCTTAATCAGTATGCCGTACTCCGCGCCGCGCCCGGTGCCGACCATAATCGCCGTCGGGGTCGCGAGGCCGAGCGCGCACGGGCAGGCGATTACGAGTACGGAGATGAATATCGTCAGCGAAAACTCCAGCCGCCGCGCGAACTCCAAATCGCCGCGCCCGATGAACCACGCGATTCCGGCGGCGAGCGCGACCGCGCACACGACCGGTACGAACACGCCCGAGACCTTGTCCGCGAGCGCGGCAATCGGGGCTTTGCTGTCCTGCGCGTCCTCGACGAGCTTAATTATCTGCGCGAGCGCGGTGTCCGCGCCGATTTTCTCCGCGCGGAACCGGATTGTCCCGGTGGTGTTGAGCGAGGCGGCGTACACCGCGTCGCCCGGCTTCTTGTCAACCGGCATACTCTCGCCGGTGAGCATAGACTCGTCGATTGCCGTGTGTCCGCCGACGACCGAACCGTCAACCGGAATCTTTGCGCCGGGCTTCACAACCACAACGTCGCCGATTTGAACCTCGTCAATCGGGATTTCGACCTCCGTTTCGCCGCGGACGACGGTAGCGGTCTTCGGAGCGAGTCCCATAAGTTTTTTTATCGCGTCGCCGGTGCGCCCTTTTGAGGTCGCTTCGAGCGATTTGCCGAGCAGAACCAGCGTAACGATAATGCCGGCGGACTCGAAGTACAGCGACTCGACAGCCATATGCGTGCCGAGCGCGACCCGCACGGTGTTGTACGCGCTGTAGATAAAAGCGGCGGAGGTTCCGAGTGCGATAAGGCTGTCCATATTCGGGCTTCGCATTACGAGCGCGCGGAATCCGACGACGTAAAACCTGTAGCCGACCGCGATAACCGGTATCGTAAGCAACAGCTCGGCGAGCGCGTACGTCAGCGCGTTGTTCATCGCGTGTTCCGACATAGGGTCGAGCCACGCCGGAAGAGGCAGCGTCAGCATCGGAGCCATAGCGACGTACAGCAGCGGCAGTGAGAATACCGCGGAGACGACGAACTTCGTCCACATCACGCGAATGTGCTTCTGCCGGCGGATTCTGTCCTCGTCCCGGGCGTTTTCGCGCGGCACGTCCGCCTTGTATCCGATTTTTTCAATCGCTTTGATAATATCGTCAACGGACGCGGCGTTCTCGTCGAACGTGACCTGCGCGCGCTCCGTCGTGAGGTTCACGGACGCGGACTCCACGCCCGCGTGGCGGCGCACGGTTTTCTCGACCCTCGCGGAGCAAGCCGCGCAGGTCATACCGCCGATTCGCAGAATTTGTGTCGTCATAGCGGCTACGCTTTCCAGTTGCCGAAGATAAACGCCGAGTCGCGCAGAAATCCGACCGGCACCGTTATACTGTCGCCCGAGACTTCCTTGTCCGCCGCGAATATCGGCACCGGGTTGCACCCGCCGGCGCGCACCTCGACCTGGCTCATCGTGAACTCGTTGCGGCAGTTCTGGCAAACGAGTACGCCGCCCGACTGCACATAGTATCCGCGCCCGGAGCCGTAGCACGACTGGCAGGTGTTGAACGCCGTGCGCACCGTCCCGTCCGGAGCCTTGACGGCGATAATCTCAAGCTGCGTCCCGTCGATAACGGCGGGGTAAAACCGCGCGTTTTCAGTCACGTCGCGCAGGGAAATCACGATGTCAGCGTCCGTGACCGCAGCCGCGCGCAGGTTGAGTTCCGCGCCGGAGCCGCCGCGCGGCATAAGCGTAAGCACCGCGGCAGCCGCCGCGACCGCGAGTACTCCGGCAATCAGAATGAGCCTGTTAATGTTCGGTTTTGTCTTTGTCATAACGCCCTCCGCAATTTAGTTTACTATGATTTTTCCGCCGATCATACCCATCCAGCAGGTATAGCGCACCGTTCCGGACGTTTCCGGGGTAAATTCGATTACGTTTTCGCCGACCGTAAACGTATGCTCGACGCCGTAGGCGCGGAGCAGCATACGGTTGTTGCAGCCGTTGATACTGCCGTCCGGAGCGTCGATTATCCACCGCACCGGAGTTCCGGGCTCGACCGTAATCGTCGGGTATGAGCCGGACGCAAGCGTACTTCGCACGACCTGCACTTCGCCCGTGAGCATAGCGCGGTCTGTGACCGCGGACTGCGAGCCGGGCGACAGTACGCCTATGTTTATGTTCGCAAGCGCGAACCCCTGCGACAGCATAGACAGTCCGAGCACCACCACGAGAACCGCTCCGGCGGTCGCTATCTTCCGCGCGAATCTGCGTTTAAGCAGCGACGCGAGCGCGCCGAGCGAGAACATCAGCGGCACGGTTCCGAGCGAAAACAGCAGCATCGCGACCGCGCCGCGCAACGCGCTTCCGGTGGACAGCGCGTAGAGCTGCATCGCCTGAAGCGGTCCGCACGGCATAAGTCCGTTCAGCAGTCCGACGATTAGAGGACTGTTCGTGCGGGCTTTTTCCGCGTTGATTCCGCGGGCGAAAACTTTCGGTATGCGCGGCGCGAAACGGCGCAGCCCCGGGAATACGCCGAGTATGTTTACGCCCGCGATTACCATAAACGCACCCGCGGCGAGCTTGAGCGCGCCCTGGAACGCCGCCGAAAGCGAAATCACCGCGCCGAGCGCGCCGACGATGAACCCGATTGCCGTGTACGACGCGACGCGCCCGAGGTTGTACAGCGCGGCGGGACGCAGCGCGGCGAGTCTGCCGTCGCCGGAGTGCGAAGCGATGTGAGAAATGCTGAGTCCCCCGCACATTGCGGCGCAGTGCGCGGACGTTAGCAGCCCGATGACGAGCAGCATAGCGAGACTCGTCTGCGAGTCCGCGAGCCGACCCGGAACGAGCAGGTTCAGCACTCCGGTGTGACGCAGGACCATAAACAGCGCGGCGATTATAAGCGCGAATCCGACCGCGCGGGAAGCTCCGCCCGACGGCTTCGCGTCGCCGTCAAGCACACGGTAGCCGAGATGTTCGATTACTGCGGCAAGCTCCCCGCGGGAGACCGCCGAGTCGTCGAACTCCGCGTCCGCCGTACCCGCAGTGTAGCTGACGCGCGCGGAAACCACGCCGGCGGTGCCGCGCAGCGCGTTTTCGATTTTCGTCCGGCAGTTTGCGCAGGTCATACCGCCGACGTCAAAATGCGTTTTTACGGTCTGCACAGCGGTTAGTCACCTCTTACACGCGTCTGTTTTTTGCATTATAGCATACTTACGCGGCGAAATAAAGATTATTTATGAACTTTATACGTTATGTGCGCAGAAAAAAAACGCGGCTGCCCTTACGGACAGCCGCGCCTGTGTCTGTATTTCAGCGGGAAACCGCCCGGACCCGCAAGTCCGTTACTCCGGAGAACGCTCCGAGACAACCCTCGCGCGACTCCGGCACGTCAAGCGTGTGCAGTTCGCCGCTGTCCGTCCGCACCTCGACGACGTATTTTTCTTCCTCCGGGTACGGGGTCGCGATCGGGATACCGTCTTTGTGCGGTCTGTTGAGGTTGCAGTAAACTTCCTGGACGATTTCCCCGCTCCCGTTCTTGACGTTTACCGCCCACGCGCCGGAAACATTGCCGAAACGCGTTTTATCGCCGGTTCTGTAGAACGGTTCAATCCTCGGAATACACGCTTCGCGGAACGTGATAATCACTCCGTCAACGTCCTCCGGCAGTTTGATTCGCGTCTCGCCGCCGGGATACGGTTCGGGCAACACGAGGTCGATCCAATCGGGCGCGGAACCGTTATAGAAACTATAACCCTCCGCAAGAAGTTTCGGTCGAACCGAAAACGTCGCCGAACCGTCTTCGCCCAAAGTCTGCGAAAACACAGTACGATCCGTGTCTTCGGGGGCGGATATTTTAATGTGCACAGAATCGAAAGGATGCTTTTTGGTAAACGCCGAGATTTTCGTTTGAAAGTCACTCACAGCGTCGGATATATTCTCATCCATAATCGTTTACGAATGACCGCTATATAGACAAGGGACGAACGCAGGGGTTTGCGTTAATGCCCCATACAACATAACTACGCCAAACCCGCCCATTGCCACATGCGTCCTTATGTTGTTATACGTAAAGTCTATGCCAAACGGAAAGCCACCGGGATAGAGATTAGCAAGCCCTGGGAGAATGTCCGGCGTAAGTCGATAGGTGATATAATAGCACCCGAGGTCTGTTCGGTATTCCCAACTTATACCGCCGCCCGAACCTACCGCCTGCGTTGTTACGTCGTCCGGCTGTTCGGACAGCGTTTCGTCCGAGCCGTCTGCCGCCGCGCTTGCGAACGTGGTCATCGAGAACGCGAGAATGAGTGCGAGGAAAAGCGCGGTGAGTCTTCTGAATTTTGATTTGCGGTACATTATGTACCCCTTTCCGGCGCATTGCGCCTGTCGAATTTGGGTTATGCTGTTTATTTTGCATCTCATTTGTATCCCGCCCGGCGCGCCTCGCGTCAGGCGGCAGTATGTCCGGGCGGACTGCTATTATCCTGCACTCGCGAAGTCCTCCTTTGTGCATATTTGTCTGCGTACCCGTATTATAGCAGACAGATTAGGAGAATACAAACAACAATTCGGATACAAATAGTTACAGTTTCTGAAAAATTTGTAACTATTTATACGGGGTGCTATAAACGGTTACAGACTGTAACCGGCAGTAACAGGCTTGTAAATATTTTGCACTGCGGCGCGCAGACAAACAGGGAGAGCTTTCGCTCTCCCTGTCTTTGCTTTATTGTCCGCGTCCGGCGCGGCGAAGCCGCTTACTGACCGTTTGAGACGAGGTACGGGTTCGGGTCGGTAAGAATCTTCTGCCAGAATTCGTCCGTCGAGGGGTCGATGATTTTCGCGTACGCGCCGATAAGCACGAGAATGTTGCTGTCCGCGGGCGGGGGAGCCGCGGGCGCGTCGGGATCCGGCGGCGGTCCGAAGCCCGCGCCGGTCATCGTGCCGAAGCCGCGGCCGATGTCGTAGCAGTTGTTGTAGTTGTCGAGAAACGTCAGATTGTCGCTGCGGAAGCCCGTTGACGCGCCCATCAGCTTCTCCATATTCTGCTCCGTGCAGGAAACGAGGTACATTCCGCGCTTAATGCGGACGTAAAACGCGGGTTCGTCGGAGGATGGAAGCGCGCCGACCATAGCGTTCATCGAGTCAGCCTGCGCCGCGCCCTCCGCCGTCGTGGCGTTGCGCGGATAAGTAATGCGGTAGAAATCGCGCGTGTAGTAAGCGTGAACCGTCGCCATATCGGGGGAATACTGCCACTGGACGATGTTGCCGACCATATCCGAGGTGAACCCGTGACGCGGATAGGACTTGAACTCGACGCCGTCCTGTTTGATTGCGCCGAACACAAAGTAGCTGTCAACGAGGTACGGCCAGCGCGGGTTTTCGCCGACGACCGAACGCTGCTGCGTCACGAGCATTTGCTCGAGGTCGATGATAACGACCCAGTTTTCGCGGTGCTCGAACGGTCTGCCCTCCAGCATAAACGTCACGAAATACGTCGTGTCGTCGCCCTTGAGAGCGTCGTATTCGGCTTTTTGCGGAGAACTCGGTTCCTTGTTGACGTAGTTCCACTCAACCTCTTTTTTGTTCAGGAAGTTGAGCACAAGGTCATACCCGTCGTCCATCAGCAACTCGAACTTTTGCCCCGCCAGCTCGAAGGTGCGAGGCGGGACGTATTGGAACGCGCCGGCTCCGAATTTAGAAAAATCGCGAAGATCCATAGTTGTAACCTCCTTTTTGTTTCATTATAACATAGATTTTTGAATAAGCAAGAGTTTTTTCGGCAATGTTGTAAAAAAGTTGCGGCTTCGCCGCGCGATATGTGCGGCGAAGCCGGTTCCTTAACCTTACCTGTCAGTCTTTACCGCTTACGCCACCCGCGCCCACGCGCCGAACACCGCGCCGTCGCCGTCGGACGAGACGAGCCCGACCGCGCAGTCGCGCTTGTAATCGGCGGCGATGACCGCCGCCGCGCCGCCCTCTGCGCAGACGTGGACGAGCAAGCCGTCCTCAATCGCGATGGTTTCCGAGTATTTGAGCGTCTCCGGATAGCCGGATGTTTTCGGGAGTCTGAGCAGCTTATTTTTGAAATCAAGCTCCGCGGTAAGCTCAGGCGCGAGGCAGTAGGTGACGACGTTTTCGTACGCATCGTCGGACGCCGCGTCCGCCGCCGCCGCGCCCGCTACCGTACCCGCGGAGCTATACACCGAGCCGGCGGCGCAGATAATCCGTGCGGCGCGGTTCGACTCCGTCGAAAACACATACGCGCCCGCCACGCCGCCGCCGACCGCCGCGACGAAAAACGCGGTGTCCGTGAGCTTAGCGGCGTAGTACTCCGAGCGGGTTTCGCCGAACGCGAGCGTCCGCTCCGGGTACGGCGCGAAAACGACGCTGTCGGCTGCGGTCTCGCCGTTCCAGCCGAACGCGAAAGTCCTGCCGCAAAGCTCGAAAGTGTGCGGCTGCGAATAGGTAGAGATTGCCTCGCGCGGCTTCTCGTTCGCGAGTGTGCGTAAGTCCATAACGTTTCTCCTTTTTATTTCGATTTTATGATGAAATTCCCCTGAGCCGTGCGCGCGGCAGCTTCAAGTTTGCCGTCTTTCAGAGTGCCGCTTACGGAGTACGGCATTTTGCCCAGCGGCGAATCTATGTCGCCGGCGAAAGCGATGTTGCCGTCGCCGTCGATTGTGCCGTCCGAAAACGGCTGTTTCCCGCCCATAAACGCGAATGTCCCGGACAGCGCGCCGCCGTTTATTGTGAGCGTCACGGAACCCTCCAGGTCACCCATAGGCGTAGAAATCACGAGGTTATAGGTTTCGTCAGACATTGATACAGCTCCTCCCGATGCGGTTGTTTTATCAGCCGACGACGCGGCAGAACGCGCCGAAGTGCAGCGTCTGATTCGGGTAAAATATGCTGCCGCAGCCGCGCAGCGTCGCATAGTCCACGCAGACGAGCGACCATTGCGGAACGCCGTTAAGTATACACCGCGACAGCGTCAGATACACGCCGGCGCGCACCTTGACGCAATACGAGTAATTCGCGGAAATCACGAACTGCGGGTTGATTTTAGGCTGTGAAATCCCGTACGCGCCCGCGTCGAAGTGCATTCGCACAACGGAATATTTTTCGTGTCCCATAACAAGCTCTACCTGATTTCCGTCAAGCTCGTTCGTCGCGCCGCAAAAAGACACGCCGCCCGCGAGACTTCCGCAGCGCAGTCCCTCGCCGGGGCTGAATCCGCACCTGACCGCGGACTCCGTCTCCGTGTCTATTACGAACGAGACGGATTGCGCCGCCGCGCCGCTGTACGCTATGTAGTAGATAAACTCCGCAACCTTGGCGACGTATATCTCGCCCGGCTCGCCGTTCAGCGTCGCCGACTTCGAGGGGTACGGCGCGAGCGCGAGCGCGTCGGAATTCCTGCCGTCGTCATACAGCACGGAAAACGAGAGACCGGCAAGCTCGTACGCGAACGGCGGCTTGAATAAATCCAGGTCGGTCGCCTGTTCATCTTTCGGGGAACGCCACAGCTGGAACGCCATAGTTGACGACGCACCTTTCCCGCTCTCTATCTCTGTCTTTTTTAGTATCTGCGTCATTATATACAATATATTTCCAGATATTATTGTATTCCATTGACATAATACAGGTAAAAGTCAGCCTTGTCAAGATATATTTACAAAAAAGTTACGATACATTTCATTTCGTTTACGGCAGGCGGCCGAATGTTACAATTCAATCGCATTTTTCGCGCGCGGATAATAAAACGGGGGATTCGCTTATGCGAACCCCCCGTACGATATTCTGTTACCTAAACCGCCGCAACCGCTATATCCCTATCCGTTTCGCGCCGAAATACGCGCGAATGTAGTACGCGCTGTCGAGCCGCGAGACGATTACGCCGGTCTTAACGCCGGACGCGTGTACAAACTGGTCGTCGCCGATGTATATACCGACGTGAGTGACCGTTTTGCCGTTTCCCGAGAAGAACACGAGGTCGCCCGGTCTGAGATCCGCTTTCGCGACTTTTGTGCCGTTGTTCGCGTACATCGACGCGGAGGAGCGCGACAGCTTTACTCCGAACTGACCGTATGTATAGTATACGAGACCGCTGCAGTCGAATCCCTTAGCCGGAGATTCCGCGCCCGCAACGTAACTGTAACCGACGTATTTGAGAGCGAAGTCCGCGATTTTGCTTCCGGTCGAGGAAGCGGAGTTGCCCTTCGTCTTCGCCTGATAGCCGCCGCTGATTTCCGCGAAGTCGGAGCGTAGGTACCCGGTTATCCCCGCGGTTTTGACCTTGTACCAGCCGTCGTTGATTCCGATGACGGCGACCTCGTCTCCGTTATCGACGGTCGCGAGTACGGTGTAGCTTGTCCCGGGCTTCTGCCGGACGCGGACGCTGTCGCCGGTAATCGTTGCCGTCGCGTTGAAGTTTTCGCGGCGGACTATGTCCGAGAAATACTCCGCCTTGCTGTAGCCCGTCGTGCCGTCGAAATTGATGAGGTACCATTCCTTGTTCGTCTTTTCGATGACGACGACAATGCTGTTCTCGCCCGTCGTTCCGACTATTGCATAGCTTGTCCCGGGTCCCGAACGAATGTTCAGGACGTCGCACGCGACGGTCGCCGCACCCCAAGCCTGTTTGGAAGCCGCGCCCGCGGACGCGGGAATTACCGAAGCGAGAATCATAAGCGTTATCACTAACGCAAGCGTTGTTCCTATAGTACGCGCAAATCGTGTTCGCGTACTTCGCGGTAACGCCGAGCCTGTGTTGTTCATCATTTCCCCTTTTTATGTCGTTTGGTCGGGCGAAGCCCTCCCTGTGCCTATCAACCGCGCCGTCGGACTAAGTCCTCCGTCGCTATGTGCTCGCGCCGCTCGCACGGGATACGCGTCTGCGGACGCGGCTCGCGCGGTGCGCTCGCTGTTATCAGCCGCTTCGTCGGACTAAGTCCTCCGTCGCTCTGTACTCGCGCCGCTCGCAAGTGTACGCGTCTGCGGACGCAGCTCACACCGCTTTAACCGGCTGTGCCGTTTGCGGAGCCTAAGCCTGTCGTCTATTTCGCGGCGAGCGCCTTTACAAGCCAGACCGCGCCCATATCTACCGCGTCGAAGAGACCGCGCTTTTCCGCGCTCTTTACGATTACCTCGTTCGCGGGAAGTCCCTGCTCCGTGCGCTGGAGCTGGACGCTGACCTTCTTCGGAATGTCAAGTCCGCCCCGGCTCTCGCTCTCAAGAATCTGAAGCATCACAATGTGACTGTCCGCCATACTTCCGAGGAAAAGCACATTGTCTTTTCTGCGGAGCGAGTACCCCTTGTACTCGAGCGGTTTAACTGCCGCCGCCGTTACGCATCACCCCTTTGAAATCTTTTGTATCTGAATTGTAACACAATTTGCGAGGATAGTCAATATGCGCGCCGCAATTTTGGCTATTCTGCCGACAATCTTGCCGGACGACAGGCATTTGCGGCGTTTTGAATCCCTTATTTAGTGTAAAATGACAATAATGTTCGTCAAACATTACAAAATTCATATTGCGAAGTTTCGCGTAATGTGCTATACTTTTTAAGAAATTACAGCGTCGGAAGCTGTCGAAAAAGTCCGGCGGTCAACGCCGGAGGAGGGCTTCGCCCGACCGGGCGGCTAATTAGGAGGATATATAAAGGTTATGGGTAAGAAACTTGCGGTTAACGACGCGCGGTGTATGGCGTGTCTCGCGTGCGAGGTTGCGTGTTCGGAGGCATTTTATAAGGAGAACAGGCGCGAACTCGCGTGTCTGTCGATTCAGCCGGCGAAGTCCGACCCGAACGAGGCGCAGCCGAAAGTCTGCATTCAGTGCGGAAAGTGCGCGCGGGAGTGTCCCGTTGACGCGATTACAAAAAACGAAAAGACCGGCGTCTGGATGCTCAGCAAAAACGTGTGCGTCGGCTGCGGACACTGCGCGGACGTCTGTCCTATGGGCGTGGTGGCGTACTCCGCCGAGCGCGAGAAAGCGAGCAAGTGTATCGCCTGCGGAATCTGCGTGAAAGCGTGTCCGAACGAAGTGCTGTACATAAAAGAAGCATAGTGCCTGTCCTCAAAACAGCCGCCGCGGGGCGGCTGTTTTTTTGTCCGCCCGTCCGGCGGAGAGGATTTCGCCGCGCGCCGCAACCTGCTCCGTAACCGTCAGCCGCGTCACCCCCCGTCGGCGACTTTCTTCAGCTTATACAGCAGATTCAACGCCTCGATCGGGGTCAGCGTGTTCAGGTCGGTTTTGCGAAGTTCCTCCGCGACCTCGTCGCCGGACGCGCCGCCGAGCGTGAGCTGCGGCTCGCCGCCGGAGACCGCGTGCGGCGCGGCGGGCGCCGCCGCCAGGTCCTCCATCACGGTGTTCGCGCGCTTAAGCCCGGACTCCGGAAGCCCGGCGAGCCCGGCGACGTCGATGCCGTAGCTGTCGCCCGACGCGCCGGGCGTGACCTTTCGCAGGAATATTACGTCGCCGCCGCGCCGCTTCGCCGTCATCGCGCAGCAGACGACGCCGGGAACCTCTCCCTCCGCCGCGGCAAGCTCGTGATAGTGCGTCGAAAACAGCGTCTTCGCGCCGAGCTTTTTGCGGTCGGCGCAGTATTCGAGAATCGCGCGGGCAATCGCGACCCCGTCGTAAGTCGAGGTGCCGCGCCCGATTTCGTCGAGTACCAGCAGACTGTTTTTCGTCGCGTTCCTGAGGATTTCAGCGGCTTCCGTCATCTCCACCATAAACGTGGATTTGCCGCCGGCAAGGTCGTCGCCCGCGCCTATCCGCGTAAAAATCCGGTCGGTGACGCAGACGTTCGCCGAAGCCGCCGGAACGAAACTTCCGACGTGCGCGAGCAGAACGATAAGCGCGGTCTGCCGCATATATGTGCTCTTGCCCGCCATATTCGGACCCGTGATTATCATCGCGGCGCGCGACTTGCCGTCAAGATACGTATCGTTCGGGACGAAGTGCGACGCGGACTGCATCTGCTCGACGACGGCGTGTCTGCCGTCGCGTATATCGAGAACGCCGTCCGCATTTATCTCCGGACGGACGTAGTTGTGCCGCACGGCGGTTTCGGCGAGCGAACAGAACACGTCGAGCCGCGCCGCGCCCTGCGCCGAGTCGTAGATGCGGCGCGACGCGGCGGTGATTTTCTCCGTAAGCTCGCGGAAAAGCGCGTACTCAATCTCGCAGACGCGGTCTTTCGCCGACAGAATTTCAGATTCGAGCTTTTTTAGCTCCTCGGTGATGAAACGCTCCGCCGTCGCAAGCGTCTGCCGCCGGATATAGTCGGCGGGTACGTCGTCGGACTTGCTGCGCGGCAGCTCTATATAATAGCCGAACACGCGGTTGTAGCCGACTTTCAGCTTCAGCCCGGTGCGCTCGCGTTCGCGCGCCTCAAGCGCGGCTACGGCTCCGCCGCCGCCGTGGATCAGCCCGCGCAGACGGTCAACCTCCGCGCTGAACCCGTCGCGCATAATTCCGCCCTCGCGGAGACCCGCCGGCGGCTCCGGAGAGACCGATTCGCGAATCGTGTCGCGCACGTCGGAAAGCGCGTCGAGCGCGGCAATCTCCGCAAGCTCCGCGCTTTTCGGATTCGCGAAGACCTCGCGCAGCTCCGCCGCCGCGTCGAGCGACAGCCCGAGCGCGAGCACGTCGCGCGCGTTCGCGGTGCCGAATACGATTTTGCCGCACAGCCGCTCCGTATCCCCGACGGAGCGCAGTATCCGCCGAAGCTCCGCCCGGGCGACGGCTTCCTGCGTCAGTTCCTCGACGGCGGCAAGCCGCCTGATAATCCGCGCCGGACTTTGCAGAGGCCGGAGCAGCTGCGAGCGGAGCAGTCTGCGCCCCATCGCCGTGACCGTTCTGTCGATTGCCCAGAGCAGACTGCCCTTTTTGTCGCCGCCGGCATTCGACTGCACAAGCTCAAGTCCCGCGATTGCGGACGCGCCGAGCTGCATAAACTCCGACGCGGACGAAAACCCGAAGCTGATTTTGCCGAGCGCGGCTTTCTGCGTCTCCTCGAGGAATCCGAGCAGCGCGCCCGCCGCGCGTCTGACGTTCGGCGCGAGCCTGTGCGCTTCCTCCGCGAACTCACCGTGGCGCAGAATCGCGGCTCCCGCCGCGTCGTCCCGGAAAAGCTCGCTCCGGGACTCGACCGCCGCCGAAAGCGAGTCGCGCAGCGCGGCGGCGAACGGCTCGTCGTCCGCGATACTGCCGCCGAGCAGTACTTCGCGCGGGGCGACCGCCGCAAGCTCGCTTTTCACGCGCGCGTACGGAGCCTCGTCGAGCGCGATAACGCCCGCCTGCCCGGTCGAAATGTCGGCGTATGCGATTGCGGCGGAGCCGTTTTGGAAGAACACCGCGGCGAGATTATTCGCGCGCCCCTCGTCGAGCATACTCGACTCCGTGACGGTGCCCGGCGTGACGACGCGGATAACGCCGCGGTCAACGAGTCCGCCTTTCGAGTCCTTCGGGTCTTCGAGCTGCTCGCAGATAGCGACGCGGTAGCCCTTCGCGACGAGCCGCGCGATATACGCCTCTGACGAGTGATACGGCACGCCGCACATCATAACGCGGTTGTCCGGATCCTCCTCGGCGCGGTCGCGCGTCGTCAGCGTGAGGTCAAGCTCGCGCGACGCTGTGACGGCGTCGTCGCCGAACATCTCGTAAAAGTCGCCGAGACGGAAGAACAGCAGCGCGTCGCCGTTTTCCGCTTTCATTTTGTTATACTGCCGCATCATTGGGGAATTCGCCGGCATAATTTTGTCGCCCCCGTCGTTTTTGTTGAAAGTATAGCACATTTTTGCTAAAACCGCAACGCGAAAAAAATTAAAAATATTTTCGCAAGGTACCTTGACAAACAAAAAAAACGTGCTATAATCAGATTGTAAGGTACCTAAGCAAACGGCTTCGCACTCAAACCGGCGCGAAGCCCCGGACGGAAGAGGAAGCGGTATGTGTGTGCGCGGGCAATGTCCCGCGCGGTCGAAAGGAGACGACAATGGCTAACCTGTTAAAAAAAGAAGAAATGACGAACGAAGAGCGTCGCCGCTATGCGGACGCGTTATACGTCCTCGGTTTCGCGGCGGAGACAATCCGGAACCCCTACCTGCGCCGCGCGATGCGGTGGTGGAGCACGACAAGAAGCAGCGAGCTGCGCGCGGCATAGCCCGCGGGCACAACGCGCCGGGAGGGCTTTCCCGCCCCCGATTGCCCGGCCGGGCGGATAACAGAGCGGTGCGATTGCCCGCAAGAAAAGGAGTAATAACAGTATGAGCGAAGAAAAATGTCCGCATTGCGAAAAGCACTGCGAAGCGGACGCGCCGCAGTGTCCGCGCGGAAGATTCCTGTCGAAAGGACTTCCGCCCGGTATTGACAGCGAGGAAGTGAAGCTGTTCGACCTGCTGCGGAGGAGCGCGTTCGGATACCGCCCGCGGCAGGGGTGGAACAGAAAGCTGAGTCAGCGCAGGATACTGCTGATATTAGACCGCTGGGGTACGATGACTCAGCGCGAGCTTATGGGTATCCTCGGGATACGTTCCGCGTCGTTGTCGGAACTGCTCGCGAAAATCGAGGCGGACGGCTTCATCTCGCGCACGCCGAGCGAACAGGACAAGCGCAGCGTCAGTATCAGCCTGACGGAGACCGGCAAGGCGGAGACCGGTAAAGCGGAGCAGCCGGAGACGGCGTTCGGCGCGCTGTCCGCCGAGGAGAAGCGGTCGATTACCGCGATACTCGAAAAGCTAGTCAGGAGCTGGGACTCGGGCGCGGACGACGGTACTCCTCCGGAGGGGGGCGGTTTCCCGCACGGATCCGGCGGATTTCCGCCGCGCGGCGGCTTCCCCGAGGGCTTTCCGGGCGGTTTTCCCGGCGGAGGGTTCCCGCCGCCGCAGGGCGGCGTCTTCCGCGGCGCGGTCGGCTTCCGCTCCGGCGGCGACCGGAGTAACGACGGCGGTACCCGCAGAGACGGAGAGCGCGGCGACAGAGAGCGCGGCGACGGTACCCGCGGCGACTGTACCCGCGGCGGCGGCGCGCCTCAGGGCGGCGGATTCCGCTGCGGAGGACGGCGCAAGTAACGCGCAAATACATAAAGCAAACAACGCCGCTCACCTGCGTGAGCGGCGTTTGTTTGTACCGGATTACTTCCCGAAGCCGTCTGGGTGACGGCTGTGCCATCGGTACGCGTCGCGGATCATCGTGAAGAGACCGCTGCGCGACGGTCTCCACCCGAGTACGCGCTTTGCCTTGTCCGCGCCGGCGACGAGAACCGCAGGGTCGCCCGCGCGCCGTCCGGCAAGCTCGTATGCAATATCCGCGCCCGTGACATCCCGCGCGGCTTGGATAATTTCGAGTACGGACGCTCCGGAGCCGGTGCCGAGGTTGAAACAGCCGGACTTGCCGCCGTTAATCAGATATTGCAGCGCAAGGACGTGCGCATCCGCGAGGTCGAGAACGTGGACGTAGTCGCGAACCGCGCTGCCGTCGGGAGTCGGATAATCGCCGCCGAAAACTTTCAGAGAGCCGCCGTTCGTCCGCGCTTCGCGCAGTACAAGCGGGACGAGGTGCGTCTCAACGGCGTGAGCTTCGCCGATATTGCCGTCCGGAGCCGCGCCCGCGGCGTTGAAATACCGCAGAGCGACGGACTTCATACCGTACGCGGTATCCGCCGCGCGGAGCAGCCGCTCGATTGCGAGCTTCGTCTCGCCGTAGGGGTTAACCGGTTTCGCGGGCGCGGCTTCGGTAATCGGAGTCCGCCCCGGCGCGCCGTACACCGCGGCGGAGGAGGAGAACACGATTTTGTCAACGCCGCAGGTGCGCATCGCGGCGAGCAGACTGACCGTGCCGCCGATATTGTTTTCGTAGTATTTAAGCGGGTCGGCGACGCTTTCCGCGACGAGCGAATGCGCCGCAAAGTGGACGACGCCGCCGATCTTGAGGTCTGACAGCGTCGCTTTGAGCTTTTTGACGTCGGACAGGTCGCCGGCGACAAGCGGGAAACCGTATACGGCTTCCCGGTGCCCGGAGGACAGATTATCGTAGACGACGCAGTCATAGCCCGCCGCCGCGAGCGCGCGGACGCAGTGCGAGCCGATGTAGCCCGCGCCTCCGGTAACAAGAATTGTCAATTTTACGCCTCCGCTTTCACTCACGCGCCGACGCTTCGAGCGCGGCGGAGATTACTTTATCCATATCGAAGTATTTATACTGCCCGAGCCTGCCGCCGAATATCACGCCCGGTTCGCGCTCCGCAAGCCCGCGGTACCGTTCGTACAGCGCGTTGTTGCGGTCGTCGTTCACCGGGTAGTACGGTTCGTCGCCGGGTCGCCACTCAATCGGATATTCGCGGGTTATCACCGTTTCCGGCTGCTCCCCGAACTCAAAGTGTTTGTGTTCGATTATCCGCGTGTACGGAACGTCCGCCGCCGTGTAGTTGACGACCGCGTTCCCCTGAAAGTTCGCGGTTTCGAGAGTTTCGCTCTCGAAGCGCAGACTGCGGTACCCGAGCGCGCCGAGACTGAAGCCGAAGTACTCGTCTATCGCGCCGGTCCACACGGTTTTCGCCGCGTCGAACTCGCCGCGTTTGTAAGCGGTGCCGAGCCTCACCTCGCAGCCGCCGAGCAGCTTCTCGGCAATCTGCGTGTACCCGCCTATCGGGATTCCCTGAAACCTGTCGCTGAAATAGTTGTTGTCGAACGTGAACCGCAGGGGCAAACGCTTAATAATAAACGCGGGCAGCTCGCGGCACCGCCGCCCCCACTGCTTCTCGGTGTACCCGCGAATCAGCCGCTCGTATATGTCCGTGCCGGCGAGCGACAACGCCTGTTCCTCGAGATTTTGAGGTTCCGCGACGGCGAGCCGCTGACTTTCGAGCTTCGCGAGCGCGTCCCGCGGAGTCGTCACGCCCCAGAGCTGATAAAACGTGTTCATATTGAACGGCAGATTGTACAGCTTGCCGCGGAAGTTCGCGACCGGAGAATTCGTATATCGGTTGAACTCCGCGAACCGGTTCACATATTCCCACACCGCGCCGTCGTTCGTGTGAAATATGTGCGCGCCGTATCTGTGAACCTGTATGCCCGCGACGTTCTCGGTGTAAGCGTTGCCGCCGGCGTGCGGACGCTTGTCGATGACGAGACAGCGTTTGCCGCGCCGCGTCATTTCGTACGCGAACACGGAACCGTAAAGTCCCGCGCCGACAATCAGATAATCATACATACCGCGCCTCGCTTCACAGCTGAAATTCTTCCGGCAGACGGAACTTCGCCGCCGGGTGCCAGTGCCGCTCCGCGGGCGGCGGAAGCGTCATATAATCGCCGTACTTGTATGTCAGATATGCGTCCCGCCCGCGCGCGGCGGGGAACAGCCGTCCCTCAAACTCAACGTCCGCAAGATCTTCATACCACTCCCGCAGGTAGCCGTACGGTCTGCCGCGCGGAGTCGGAAACGTCAGTATCCGCACATACTTCGTCCCGCGGTTCAAACCGCGGTCCTGCAACGATTCAAGCCGGCGGAACGCCCAGGCGGCCGGGATTTTTCGCAGCGCGCGGTAGACCGCGCGCGCCGCCGCCGACTTCGCGGATACCGCGCCGGTTTCCGCGTACAGCGTTTTCCGAAGGAGAAAGCACCGCGCCGCGAACAGTCCGCGGAGCGGCGGAAAGTCCGGTACCGCGTCAACCGGGAAAACGTCGAGAAAGACGCCGGTGCGCATTTTCAAATGCTCCTGCCCGGCGCGCACAAACTCCGAACCGAGCCGCCGCAGTCTGCCCCAGCCCCAGGGGTAGCGCGGGTCGGTCGTGTTGTCCTGAAAGAAGAACCGCGCGCCGTCAAGCTCGGTTTCGCAGGCGGCGCGGAACCGCAGGTACTCGCCGCGGGTCATCGCCACGTCAAGGTCGTCGTCCCACGGGATAAATCCGCCGTGCCGCACCGCGCCGAGCAGAGTTCCCGCGATTACGCAGTAGCGTATGCCGCGCTTTTTGCACACGCGGTCAAGCTCCGCGAGCATCTCGAGCAGCACGAGCTGCAGCCGGCGCAGTTCGTCCGGGGAGAGAGTGTGTGTCACTTGTGTCTGCCTTTCAGAATAACGAGTCAAAATCCACACGCTCAAATGTTTCGAGCATACCGCCGCGCGTGGCGTTAAATATGTTAACGCCGCGGTTTTGACAAGAGTTTTTTGCCACAACGTAACCCGTATCGGCGCAGCGCGCACTTAGCTTTATGTCAACGAAACCGTCACGAAACGACAGAAATTGTGAAGCCGCCGCGTCTGCGTCCTTTTCCGAATAGAAATGGTTGACGTCCGAAAATATTTCTCGGATACTATCGGCGGTATGCCCTCCGGTATTATCAACGCCGATAGTGTAAATACGGTCAAACCCCATATATACCGCTATCTGAAGCATTACGTACATAACCGTTTGAAAGTTGTAAACGAGTCTTGACGGGTCGGGGGAAAATCTCGATTCTATATTTGACGCCGGAGTGCTTTTGCTGTAAAAACAAGTTTCGCCGCGTCCGCGCAAGAAGCAATCAATAATTTCAGTGCGGTTTTTGCAGTCAAACTGAAACGGGCTGTTTATAAATTTGCAATTTGCGTCAACGGACGAAAAGTTCTGATAATATGTTTGCAGCAAGGAAATATCGCAAACGGAAAAATAGTCCGGCCGCCACTTTGTTTCGGGGAAAATTTTGTATATCAGATTGCACCCGAACGAAACGTCGCCGCTGCGGCAAATCTTATCTAAATCGTCGGGGCGAAGACTTGGTCCGTTGCCGACCAGGAAGCAGCGTTTGCCGGCGTGAATGTCGCGGTATTTCGCGATTTCCGGGTTGCTTTCGTAATCGAGGTGGGTTATCGTTTTGTCATAGGCTTCCGCGGTTATCCCGTTGTCGGCACACTGGTTTTTGATGCTTTGGCAGACCTCGAAACTCGCTGCAATCAGGACAACGTACAGACTGTGTATCTGAAGCAGTTCATCGAAAGATATGACTCGTTTCCCGCAGATTTCCTGCCCGTGTTTATTGTTGTCCGCGAAGCAATACACACGCTCGTTACCGTAGTAACAAAGCGCGATTTGTCCCGCTACCCCCGCGCCGAAGAGAATGATTTGTTTTACTTCTGACATTTCCGATTGTCTCCCGTTGTGTTATTTTAATATCGCGATCGACAGACTGTCTCCGATCGGCGCGAGGTTCAGAGGTTCGCCGAGCCACCGCTCGAAGTCATAGACAGCTGTGCGCACGTTCGGGTAATCCGTAGATAAGACGTCGTGGACGGTAATGCCCCCCCCCCCCCGCGACCTTGCCGTAAAAATACTTTAAGCCTTCGTAGGTCGGCTGATACAGGTCGAGGTCAAGATTTACGAAACAGAACGTATCATCAATCCCCGACGCGCTCTCCGGGAAATAGCCCTTCCTGATTACCGCATTCTCCGGGTGCGGCAGCTTTGACGTGACCACGTCAACGGACGTATAGCCGTAGTTGCCCGGTTTTGCCGCCGACGGTAATGCTTCCCGGGCGACGTCGGATTCCGGGAACCCCTCAAACGTATCGAACAGGTAAAGTGTTCTGTCTGGAAACACCGCGTTTATATGTTTCGCGAAGTCGCCGCGGAAGACTCCGGCTTCGGCGACGCTGCCGCTGACGCCGCGCTCCCGCAGTACGTCGGCGAAGTCCGTCAGCCACTGTTTGCGGGTGATAATCGGCGTTTCCTCGTGCGCCTCGATAATCGTGCCGTCGATGCCCATTTCAAGCAGCTGCGAGGTAATATCCTCGGCAAACGGCGTAACGAAAATCCTGTCATATTCGAGTTCTGGAAGCTTATCCGGCGCATAAACCGGAATGCCGTCAATATCTGTACCCTGTTTCTGCTTGTCATTGTCGGCGAAAGCCGTTATTTCGTGTTTGCCCTGCTGTTTCATTTGGACTGCGGCTCGTCTGCCAATACCGCCCGCGCCGAAAATTACATACTTCATTTGACAGTTTCTCCCGTTGTGTTATTTTTGATAATCCGTTCCGCGAAGTCGCGCACCGCGCCCGAACCGCCCGCTTTCGCCGAGACAAAGCCGGCGCGCCGTTTCACTTCGTCCGCCGCGTCCGCCGGACAGCCGCCGAGCCCGCAGGCGGCTATGCAGCCGAGGTCGCTCAGATCGTCGCCGATGTACGCGATTTCACCGAGCGTTACGCCGTTCTCCGCGGCGAATGTTTTGAGGAACGCGAGCTTGTCCCCCACGCCCTGATAAACGCTGTCCGCGCCGAGTTCGCGCGCCCTGTTCGCTACGATTTCGGACTGTCTGCCCGTGACGATAACGGTAGTGACGCCGTGTTCCGGCAGCATTTCGTGAATCGCGTATCCGTCTTTAACGTCAAACGCTTTCATTGCTTCGCCGCCGCCGCCCATATAGATTTTGCCGTCGGTGAGCGTCCCGTCCACGTCTGTAACAAGAAATTTGATGTGCGTTGTACTCACGGCGATACCTCAAACAGTTTTTCAAATATGCTGGGAGTAATCAGGGAGACCTTGCATAAGCCGCTTACAGTCGCGGCATAGTTCTCAAGCATTTCGTAGAGCTCTCTGTTAATCTCGTCAAGTTGCGGACCTAGTCTTTCGACATTGAGCGACTTGTCAAAGTAGTTGCCGTCTGTACTGTTCATAAATCCGTCCATTCCGGCGATTGCTATTTCCGCAACGCGAAGCCGTTTCAAAAGGTTTAGCAACATAAGTACACTATTATCGAACAGTTTGTACCCTCTGTTCACGATGCTGTGATAGTTCACCGTTATTGCGCCTTTTTCGCGCTGTTCAATATTCGACGCGACTATCATCTTTGCGCTATTTACCTGTGCTTGCGCAACATATCGCTTCTTATTCGCGAAAAAGCTGTAGCTATCAGGCTCGTCGTATGTGAAATTGACGCTGATAACGGTAGGATTGTGCGCTTCGATATACTTGCCGATACGTTCCTTATATGTCAAAAGTGTTTTACCGGGAGACAGAATCAGAATCGGTTTGTCCGCAAACTGCTCTGCGAGATATGCTGTTTCATCGCTGTCGTCATATGTGCTTTCGCTGTACTCCTCCGTCAATTTGTCAATTTTGTTGTAATCGTAGCGTTGACGTTCCTGTTCCCCGAGCATTGACAGTATGTTTTTTATATCCTTTGTGTTGAGCCGAAATTTTTGAGTCAGATAAATTACATTGTTGGGGTGGCTGCGAAAAATTCCCGACAACATTGAAGCGGGCGAATAGCCCCAGTGGTATTTCTCGCGCAAATCGTGTAAATGCTCGTCGATCGCGTCAAATATGATGTCCGTGTCATATCCGTAGTTCATCTTTCTCACGAGGAAGTCGGCAATAAGTTCTGTGTTCAGATTGCCTGCGCCTTTCCCCATCCCGTCAAGCGTTGCGTCAATAATAATATTGCGGACACCGCGGCTGAGACGAATAACCTCCTGCGCGAAAGAGAATGAAAGCTGGAAATTATTATGCGAATGAAAATCAATTGCGACAGCCTTGTCAAGATTATAGTCGATAAGCCCGTACAGCCGCGAAACATCGTCAACATACATTGCGCCGTATGTGTCTACGATTCCGAAACTTACAGGCTTCACCATATTTACGGTCTCAACAATTTTCAGCAATTCAATATCTGAGTAATCGAGAGAATTTACGCCTTGTATGAACAGATCATATCCGCGCGCTTTAACAGAATAAAATGCAGACAACAAATCGTCATAGTGTTCTTCGTAATTCTTTTTTGTAAAGCCTACCCGAAGTCCGCAGATGCTGTCCTGGCTTCTGGTTTTGAGCGTGGTGAAATCAAACATACCGTAATCGATGAACGCGACGTATTCTGTTCCGCGGATACCTTTCGGAATAAACGGAGTGATTTGATCAACGTCTGTGAAAAACGTGCTGTTCCCGCGGTAATTCACGGTTCTGCCGTCGCGCAGGAACCCAAGTTCAACGACGTCGATCCCTGCTCCGGAGAGTTTGTCCGCAATATGAAAAATATCCCGATCCGGGAACGCACAGTCTATAATCCGCCCGCCGTCGCGCAGCGTACAGTCAAGTATTTGCACATTCTTCATTGTTTTTTCACCTCCGGTTTTGAAGCCAGATAAGCCGCCGCCGCTTCGGCGAGCGCAAAATCTTCCGCCGTATCAATGTCAATCCGCTCAAATTGGTCAACGATATGCATATAAGGCTTATCGCCGATACGCCGTCCGGTCGTTTCAAACACCTCGCGCCGGAATATGAAAAACGCGCCTGTTTCCATATATACGGGTTCAAGGTTCTGCGTCGTAACAAGGTTGTCCGGCGAATAATTTAACGGTTTGCCGCGATACCAGCAATAGTCCTGTAATTCAACCGCGCTGAACGCCGAATCATACCCGTCATTCAATACCTTGCCGAGCGCATTTCCAATCGTCTGCGGTTTGGTAAACGGTTGCGTGACGTGCGTCAGAATGTACACGTCCGCGTTAACGTCACGCAGAAAACGCTCTATAATTTCGGTTCCCCTGACTGCTCCGCCATCAAGATAAGCGTCGCGTTTCAGAAAACGTATGCCCTGCGGAATGTATTGCGTAATCGCCTCGTCGCTGCAATACACAAATTTTTCATCAACCGAATCAAGACTTAAGGCAGTCTTGAAAATATAGTCGCACAGCGGTCGTCCGTTCAGGTTCATAAGATTCTTGCCGGGCAAACGCTGATTATTCAGCTTTATGGGTATAAACAAAGCGGTTTTCATACGTTCGTCGCTCCTTAATAAATTACTCTTTCCTAAGCTCCAGCACGAGATATTCGGCGGTTTCTTCGCGCGCCATTTCGCTCTTGTACAGATTGTTCAGCGCGGGAGTTACGAAACCGTACTCGGCTTCGCCTTTAGGCAGACGCGTTTGCAGCCACGCGATGAGGTTCCCGATTCCGAACCGCTGATAGAACCTGACACAATGCCCCCCCCTGCATTCAGCCGCCATAAGCTCCAGGCTCTTCCGCGAGAACACCCACGGGTGCTGTGCGGAGAACACAAAAGCGTCAAACTCCGCGCCGAGCAGCGCGCGCAGCACGGGGTAGTCGGTCGGCGTTCCGATATACGCGACGCCGCCCGGCGCAAGCAGTCCGTACACCTGCCGCAAAAATTCCTGCGGGTCGTCAACGTGTTCTATTACGTCGTACGAGGTTATCAGCTCGACCTTGTTTGCATACTTCGCGAGCGCGTCGCCGGGATAGGCGAATACCTCGTAACCCTTGCCGCGCAGCTGCGCCGCGAAATTTTCGTTCGGTTCGACGAGAATCACGCCACGCGCGGCTCCGCGGATATAGTCGGCGTAACCGCCGCCGCCGCAGCCCACGTCCATAAACAGCTTGTCGCGGTAGACCGCCGTACCCGTGTAATTCAGCTTGTCGAGGATTTCGCCGTCGTGCCTGCGGTAAAACTCCGGCAGAGTGACGGCTTCGCCCATACTCGCGCGGTAGTCGTCGGATTCGTAGAGCGCGTCGCTTTCGGCGACCGGACTGTGCCATATGACGCGGCAGTTTTCGCAGCGGTACACCGGAACCGCGCCGCCGGTCAGCCGACCCGGCGCGCCGCTGCGGATTTTACCGCTATAGATTGTTTCGGTTGCGCCGGAG